>DATLOA010000233.1:0-6544 GCA_035536515.1 Burkholderiaceae bacterium
GGCGTTTTCCGTTACGACCCAGTAGCAAAGAAGCTGGGCGAACTGGTCGCTCAACATCCGCGCTTTGATATGGGCGCTGATGCTTATGGCACCGCAGTGCCTGGGCCCTTGCGCGATCCGAAGACAGGAGACGTGATCGGCTTTCGCGTACGAGCCGAAAAGCCTGAGACCGTTTGGACCGATGAGCGCTACCAGCGCCTGCAGCGGATGATCGACGCAGCGCTTCCGGGAACGAGCAATGTGTTTACCCGCACGCCGGACGGTGACCGGCTGATTGTCACTTCGGTGTCAGATGTCCAGCCGACGCGATGGTATTTGTTAGACGAGAAGAGCAAGACGATGGAGGAGTTGTTCGCGAGTCGCCCCTGGATATCGTCCGAGCAGCTCACCGAAATGCGTCCATTTAACTTCAAGACGTCTGATGGGCTCGAAATTCTGAGTTACTACTTCTTGCCGCGTGGCCACAAGGCCGGCGAGCGCTTGCCGACGGTTGTGCACATTCACGGCGGACCGTTTGTACGCGCCGACGCCTGGGGCCGATGGAGTTTTGGAGTTCGCGAGGCCCAGTTGCTCGCATCGCGCGGGTACGCCGTGATCCTGCCGAATTTCCGAATTACACCGGGGCTTGGATCAAAGATTTTTTACAGCGGCTTCGGCGCGTACGGGCGCCAAATGGTGCAAGACCACGTCGATGCAGCAAAGTGGGGTATCGCGCAAGGCTTCGTCGATCCGGCGCGCATTTGTATTTCGGGCGCAAGTTACGGAGGCTCGGCAGTTCTGATGTCGATGGCACAAGCGCCTGAGGTGTTCAAGTGTGGTGTCGCGGGCCTTGTGGTTAGCGACAAGAAGATGCAGCTGACGTCGTCGGTGACCGATTTCGCGCGGGAGGAATCAGCTGTCAAGTATTGGCTCAAGGTGTTGGGTGCGGAATCAACGTCAACGATCCCCGCGATCGTGTCGCCGGTAAATTACGCAGAAAAGATTAAAGGTCCGATCCTGATGTACGCTGGTGTTGAAGATCTTCGCACCCCAATCGAGCAAACGCGCGCCATTCAGAGTGCGCTGGAGCGCACGGGCAACCGGCCGAAAGCCATGGTTGTAAAGGCGGAGGAAGGGCACGGTTTCGGCAAGCTCGAAAACACGGTCGATCTTTACAACCAGATGTTCAAGTTCCTTGAAGAGCACATCGGCGGCGGGAAGCGTTAGCTGCGATTGTCGATGACCAGAGGCCACGAACCGCCGGCCTTTCTTTACATGCGCTGAGGTGACGCTGCGGTGGTATTAACGCTCCATCGCGCGGCTGCGTCCAAGGCGCACGCAGGATCGAGCGAGCGCAACGCCGCTAGCGCGATCGAACGGCGATCGACCTTAAAAAACTCGCGCAGCGCCGCGCGCGTGTCGGAGCGGCCGAAGCCGTCGGTACCCAACGTGACGTAGGGATCACGAATCCAGGGGCGAATCAGGTCCGGCACGGCGCCGACGTAGTCGCTGGCAGCAACGATCGGAGTTCCGCTCGCCGGAAGCTGTCGGCGAAGCCACGAGGACTCTGGCTCGGCGCCAATGCGACCCGCCGGCTCAATCTCCATCGCATCGCGCCGTAGCTCCGTAAAACTCGTCACCGAGTAAACGTCCGCCGCGACACCGAATTCTTCGTGCAATAAATCAGCCGCGGCCAACACCTCGCGCAGGATCGTTCCGGCACCGAGCAGTCTTACTTTCGCATCCGGTACTGACCGGATGCGATACATGCCGCGCAGCACACCCTCGCGCGCCTCTTGCGGGATCGACGGCTGCGCGTAGTTCTCGTTCATCACAGTGACGTAGTAAAAGACGTCTTGCTGCTCCTTGACCATGCGCCGCATCCCATCTTCGACGATCAGCGCCAGCTCGTACGCGTAACACGGGTCGTAGGCGCGGCAGTTCGGAATCGTGCTCGCGATCAAGTGGCTGGTGCCGTCCTGGTGCTGCAGTCCTTCACCGGATAGCGTCGTGCGGCCTGCAGTTGCGCCGAGCAGAAAACCGCGCGTACGCGAATCGGCGGCCGCCCACAGCAGATCACCGACTCGTTGAAAGCCGAACATCGAGTAGAAGATATAAAACGGCAGCATGGCGAAGCCGTTGGTCGAATAGCTGGTCCCCGCAGCGACCCACGATGCGATCGCACCCGCTTCGTTGATGCCTTCTTCCAGTATCTGGCCGCTTTTCGCTTCCTTGTAGTAGCTGATCTGCGCCTGGTCTTCGGGCTCGTATAACTGCCCGACTGGCGAGTAAATGCCGACGGTGCGAAACAGATCGGCCATACCGAACGTGCGCGCTTCGTCAGCAATAATGGGCACGATGCGCGCGCCCAGCTCGCGGTCTTTCAGAAGCGCTGAGAGCATCCGCACGAATGCCATCGTCGTCGACATTTCCTTGCCGTTCGCTTCGAGCGCGAAGCGGCCGAAGATTTCCGCGGCGGGTGTCGCGAGCGGCGGACACGTTGCATCGCGCGCCGGCAGATACCCGCCGAGTTTCTGGCGCCGTGCGTGCAGATACTTGATCTCCGGACTTTCGGGCGGCGGCCGGATGAATTCGACCTGCTCGGCCTGCGTGTCGCTCAACGGGAGCGCGAAGCGATCGCGAAACTCGAGCAGCGCTTGGGTGTCGAGTTTTTTCTGCTGATGGCCCGTCATGCGGCCTTGGCCGGCGGTGCCCATGCCGTACCCCTTTTTGGTCTTCGCCAGGATCACCGTCGGCTGCCCACGGTGATCCGCCGCAGCGTGATACGCGGCGTAGATTTTTATCGGATCGTGACCGCCGCGCCGCAGCCGGTCGATATCCTCGTCCGACAGATGCGACGTGAGCTGCGCGAGCTCGGGGTACTTGTTGAAAAAGTGCTCGCGGTTAAATCGGCCGTCGGTCGCCGACAGCGTTTGAAACTCACCGTCGACCGTCTCGTGAAACGCGCGCAGCAAGAGCATCTGTGTATCGCGCGCCAGCAGCGGATCCCAGTCGGAGCCCCACAGAAGCTTGATCACGTTCCAACCAGCGCCGGCGAAAAGCCCCTCAAGCTCCTGAATGATTGAACCGTTGCCGCGTACCGGGCCGTCAAGTCGCTGCAGGTTGCAGTTGACGACGAAGATCAAATTATCGAGTCCTTCACGTGCGGCGATTGACAACCCGGCCAGCGATTCCGGTTCATCCATTTCACCGTCGCCAACAAATGCCCACACCTTGCGCTCGGCCGTATCGAGCAGAGCCCGGTTCTGCAGGTAACGCAAAAAGCGCGCGTTGTAGATCGCGAACAGAGGCCCGATCCCCATCGAGCCTGTCGGAAACTGCCAAAAATTCGGCATCAACCATGGATGAGGATACGAGCTCAATCCGTTGCCGCTTGTCTCGCGACGATAATGGTCAAGTTGTTCGGCGCTCAGTCGCCCTTCCAGAAATGCGCGTGCGTAGACGCCGGGCGATGAATGCGGCTGGAAGTAAATCAGGTCGCCACGCGAACCGCTGGTGTTTGCGCGAAAGAAGTGATTGAAACCGACTTCGAACAAATCGGCTGCTGATGAATAACTCGCGATATGGCCGCCAAGTTCGGCGCTGACTGCGTTGGCGCGCACGACCATCGCTAGCGCGTTCCAGCGCACCAGCGCGCTCAAGCGCGACTCAATTTCGAGGTTGCCGGCAAACGGGGGTTGGTCCGCGAGCGAGATCGTATTCAGATACGGCGTGTTTAAAACCTGCGGCAAAGGCACGCGGCGAGTGCGCGCGTGCTGCAGCAGATGCTTCAACACAGAGGTGGCGCGCTCAGGCCCGACGACGTCGATGACCGCATCGAGCGCGTCCAGCCACTCGCGCGTTTCCTGCGGATCAGTGTCGTCCTCCCGCAGGCGCCAAGCGGCGTTCGGAATCAGCTTCGCGAGGTCGTCGAGATTCATAGAACGATTATCCGCCTGCCCGGTAGATCCGGACTGAGATAATCGAGGCCATGACAGTGGACGCGCTCACCATCGTTCGACCCGACGATTGGCACTTGCATCTGCGCGACGGTGCGGCGATGGCGTCTGTGCTGCCGCACTCGGCGCGCCAATTCGCGCGCGCGATCGTGATGCCAAACCTGAAGCCGCCGATCACCAGCACGGACCAGGCTGTCGATTATCAGCGTCGCATCAAGGCCGCGTTGCCCGTCGACTCGGCGTTCGAGCCATTGATGACGCTTTACTTGACCGACGCCACGACGCCGGAAGAAATCCGTCGCGCTGCTGACAGCGGCGTCGTGCACGCGGTAAAGCTCTACCCCGCCGGGGCCACGACGAACTCCCAATCCGGCGTTACGAATTTGCGAAGCTGCGCTCGTACGCTGGACGCGATGCAGCGCGCCGGCATGCCGCTGCTGATCCACGGAGAGGTGACGCGCGCCCATGTCGACGTCTTCGATCGCGAACGCGTGTTCATCGACGAAGTTTTGATTCCACTGCGCCGCGACTTTCCGGAGCTGAAAGTCGTGTTCGAGCACATTACGACGAGTAATGCGGTCAACTATGTACTCGAGGAACGTGGCCCGCTTGGCGCCACGATCACGGCGCATCATCTGCTGTTCAATCGCAATTCGATCTTTTCGGGCCGCGATGGCCAACCCGGATTGAGCCCGCACCATTTCTGCCTACCCGTGCTGAAGCGCGAGTCGCATCGGCGCGCGCTGCTGGCCGCAGCAATTGGCGGCACTCCACGATTCTTTCTCGGCACCGATTCTGCTCCGCATGCCAAAGGAGACAAGCAATCGGCGTGCGGGTGCGCGGGCTGCTACACCGCGGCGTCGGCGCTTGAAATGTATGTTGAAGCTTTCGACGAGGCCGGTGCGCTTGATTGCTTCGAGGCTTTCGCGTCGTTCCACGGTCCCGATTTTTACGGACTGCCACGCAATAAGCAGACGATTACGTTGAAGCGCTCCGCATGGACCATGCCCCACGAGTTTCCTTTTGCCGATGGAACGGTCGTTCCGTTAAGAGCGGGTGAAGTGCTGCAGTGGAAATTGCAGATTTAGCGAGCGTGAATTGGTCGGCTCCATGGCTCGCGCTTTTCGCTGAAGTCGGACAAAAGGTAGCGGCAAGCAGCGACTGGCGCCGATCGTTGAATCAGGCCGCTGCTTCGGCCGATCTCCGCAACTCGAGCGGAAAGCGCATCGAATTTTGCGAGCCTAAGCCGGGCGCGCGCGAGGCCTACGAAAGCGGCATCGCTCGCACCGGTTGCGTACCCATGCGCGCCGATCTGCACGATTTTTTTAATGCACTGACCTTTCTGCATTTCCCAACTGCCAAGGCGAGCCTGAATCGGCTGCAGGCAGCGGAGATTGCGCGCAACGGTGTTCGCGCGATGCGGGGCTCGGTGCGAGATGCCGCCACGTTGATCGATGAAAATGCGGTGTTGGTTGTAACTGAGCGTGCCGACATCGTGCAGTCGTTACGTAGCCATGACTGGCAGATGCTGTTTCAGGGCAACCGCACCGCGTGGACCCGGGAAGTGGACGCGGTTGCATTCGGGCACGCTTTACTGCAGAAGCTGACCCATCCGTACAACGCAATCACGGCGCACGCGTTGCATATCCCACTTCCGCCGGGTTCACCATTACCTCAGATCGATCGGTGCATGGCCGCTGCGCTGGACGAGAATCTGTCGCCCAACGCTTTACTGCCATTGCCGGTACTCGGAATTCCTGGTTGGTGCGTGCGAAACGAGAATCCGGATTTCTACTCGGACCGTACGGTGTTCCGTCCGGCTAAGATGCGCCGCGATCGCAAGGAGAAGGATTCATGAAACGTGGCGAACTTGAAAAGCGCCAGGGCAGCAAGCTCACGAGTCAAATGCGTGCCGCCGGCAATGCGTATGGCCGTGCGGTTGCGCCCGAGCCCGATCGGCGCGCCCAGCGCGACCGCGACCGAGCGCTTGGCCTAGTGCCGTTCGCGGTGAAGCTGCCGCAGGAATTGGTAAAAGCGCTGCAGGAGCAAGCGGCAAAGAAGAGCGTCGGCCTGAACGAATTAACTGCGGAGCTACTGAAAAAAAGCCTGCCCAAGTGAAGCGGCGGCAGTGCGCGTCACTGTTGCAATCTGGCTGTGGCGCGGATCGCCGACAGCGTTGCATTCGGTGTGATGATCTCGGGATCCATCGTCACCTCGATCAGGGCGGGCAATCTTTTTTCGCGAATGAACGATAGTGCTTGCGAAAGCGCGATGGCGAACTCGTCGGTTGTCGCTACGGCCGCGCCGAACGCTCCATAAGATTGCGCGAGCTTCGCAAAGTCCGGATTCACGAGCGCAGTGCCGTGCTCGCGCCCTGGAAACTCGCGCTCCTGGTGCATGCGGATCGTGCCGTACATCTGGTTGTTGAATACAAGCACCAGCACAGCAGCGCCGTATTGCACGGCCGTGGCCAGCTCCTGCCCCGTCATCAGAAAGTCCCCGTCGCCGGTCAGCGCGATCACTGTGCGCTCGGGTGCCGCAATCTTGGCTGCTATCGCGGCCGGCACGCCGTAGCCCATCGCGCCTGCAGTCGGCGCGAGCTGAGT
>DATLOA010000234.1:0-8982 GCA_035536515.1 Burkholderiaceae bacterium
AGGCGTTCTTCGATGGTCAGGCTGTAGTCGTAGTTGAGCTCTTCACCCGCCCGGATATCGCGCATCGCCTGGATGAACACGCGGCCGTCATCCGTTTCCTCGGTCTCGCAATTCGGGTCGCACGAATGGTTGATCCAGCGCGCCGCGTTGCCACCGACGCCGGCGTCAATCACCGTTTTCTGATCGTCAAGCGAAAAAAAGAAAGTGTGATGAGGATCGTCGGGGTTCGACGGTGGCCTCTGATCAGCCTCTTTCCAGGCTATGCGCTCGCCCTTGTATTCGATGATGTTCTCGCCGGCTTTTAGGCGGCGGGCCGCGTACACCCCGCGTCCGTGGACGGGGGAATTTCTAACGACGATGCGAGGTTTGCGTTGCGTTGGCATGCGAACTGGAAGTTAGCTAAGCCCAATCAGGCGCCGAAGCTCGTTAATCGGATTCGATTTCAGAACATCGATCAGGTTGTTGAACTGATCGGTCCATAGCGAGAAGTCCGGGTTTGGTTCGATCGCCTCGGCCGCTTCCGCGAGCCGCTCGTCGTCGAACGCCTCGGGCGAACGTGCGAGCAACACCCAGTCGGTGATCGACGCCGAGCTATCGTCGCCGGGTGAATCGGTAACCAGTCTTACGACCAACCCGTTGGCCTGCGCAATGTTGGCGAGCACCGGTTTCAGATCGAGGAAGCGATTGGAGATGTGAAAGGCCAGGACGCCGCCGGGCTTCAAATGCTTGAAGAAAAGCGCAGTCGCTTCGGACGTAATCAGGTGTACAGGAATCGAGTCACTTGAAAACGCGTCGATTGCTAGCACGTCGTAGCGCTGCAAAGCTCCGGACAAAAGCTCGCGCTCCATTGACAGCCGCGCATCGCCGATCACAAATTCGATTGCCGCTGGCGACGAGCTTAGATACGAAAACTGATTCTTGGCCAGCGCGAGCACGTCGGGATCCAACTCGTAAAAACGCACGACGTCGCCGGCGCGGCCATAGGCCGACAACGTGCCTACGCCAAGCCCAACGAAGCCAAGCCGTACCGATCCGGCGCTCTGCTTCGCTTCAATCGCACGGCCGATTCCGGAAGTGCGCGCGTAGTACGTGCCGGGCTCGAGCCGATCGGCACTGATCGTAGGCTGCTCGCCGTGCAGGATCACGCCGTGCAACAGGCGGCGCACCTGCTTGTCGCCCTCTCCCTGCTCCTTCACACGCAGCGTGCCGTAGAAGTTGCGGTGCATGTAGACGACGTCGTCGCGCAAAAATCCGATGTACTCGCTGCCGAACCAAGCCGTCGCTAATGTGGCAACAATTGCCGGGCCGATCAGCCATCGAGTCCGGCGCGCGACGAAGATGGCGAGCGATGCCAGCAGCACAAGCGCCACCGGCAATTCGAAATAGGTAGGGAAGATGCGCGGGGCAACCAAGCCGACCAGCATGCCGCCAAGTGCGCCGCCTAGTGAAATTGTCAGATAGAACTGCGTCAAATAGCGCGGTACCGGCTTACTCAATGCGAGCTCGCCGTTGCAGAAGAATGCCGCCATCGCCAGGCCGACGGTGTAAAGCGGAACCGCGAGGCTCACGTCGAGTACGCCTCGGTTCGCGGATAAACCGGCTGCCATCGCTACGAGCAAGAGCAGCGTGGGAAACAAAAACCACGCGCGCTGGTACCAACCGCGACCACCACGGCCTTCAAAGGCGACGACGAACGTCAGCAGGTACAGTGACAGGGGCAGCACCCATAGGAACGGAACCGAGGCAATGTTCTGTGTGATATGGCTGGTGGTCGCGAGCAGCAACACCGAGCCGAGCGCTGCGAAAGCGAGCCAGAGTGCGTAGTCGGCAAATCGTGGCGCCGGACCTTCGGGGTCAGTGACGTGCGTGCTGGTGGCATCGATGGCGACGGCAGAGCGCGATGCCTTCCATGCTGAGACCGCACATGCGAATGCGAACACGGCGTAGGCGGTGCTCCATATAATCGATTGCGCGTGGGATGTCGAAAACGGTTCGATTGCAAACGGAAACGCGAGCAATCCGATCAGCGAACCAAAGTTAGACAACGCGAACAGCCGGTACACGGATTTTTCGGGAAAGCGCGGCGCCACCCACTTCTGCAACAACGGGCCCGTCGACGACAAAAGAAAGTACGGCAGCCCGATCGTCGCCACCAGCAGCACGACGATGCGCATCGCAGCGTCCGCCCCGGCCGCGGGCTTCAGCACTTCGCTCGGAACGATCGGCAGGAACAACAAGCTGACCGCGAGCAACGCGATATGCAGGTGTGCCTGCTGCTTCAGCGACAAATAGCGCGTCGTCAGATGTGAATACGTGTATCCCGCCAACAGCACAACCTGAAAAAACACGAGGCATGTGGTCCACACGGCCGATGTGCCGCCGAACCAAGGCAGGATCTGCTTGGCAATGATCGGCTGTACCAGAAACAGTAGAAATGCCGACAACAGGATCGTGGAAGCGAAAAGCGGCATTGAGGCGGTAGGAGGCGAGGCGACGCAGCGGCGCGAAAAGCGCGCGATTGTCTCATGCGTCGCTGCAGGCGTGCCGTCGGTCGGACAGCCCACGGGGCCTGCGCTGAAGCAGTGGCGAAGCCCAGCCCTTTTCGGGCTTCCGACGCGTTTAAGCGATCCGGGTTAGAAGCCGAAGATCAGGTATGGACGGTTCCCTTCTCCGACCGAACGACACCCGCGCGGCTGACCAGGGCGTGGCACTTGATCACCTGCGACTCGGCTGGCGGCCGGTCGTCGCGCGTGATCGGCGTGTGCTTGGAGTGCGCCTCGAAATCAGAGCGGCAGCGACAGGTGATGCGTCGACGTCGACTGTCGGCGCCGTGATCGCTGCACTGGCGGATCAGACAATCTCGCCATCGCGGGGGTTCGTCGTTCTCGCGCCGACGTCGCTGTGCCTGAATGCGGATCTGCAGGCCATCACTGAATGGCGTGGAAGAGCCAACGTGATGCTCGAAATCGGCACGGAGGCGCTTACCGGGCGACAGCTGCCACTTATCGAGGCCGCGCATCAAAGCGGGTTGAAGTTCGTGCTGCGCCAAACGGCACAACCGCTGCCGCGCGATACGCAGAGGCTGTTCGCCGCCGCGATCGATGATTCCGCGGGCAAGCTGGCGCGCGAGGACGCGATCTCACTTTGGGTGCGAGACGTGCATTCGCGCTCAGACGTCGAATCCGCTCTACGGCTCGGTGCGCACGCAACGATCGGCTGGCCGCTCGATGAACCGATGGTCGAGCCATCGGCAGGGCTCGAACCAACGCGGCGTGCCGTGCTCGATATCGTGCGGCTGATTCAAGGCGATGCCGACGTGATGGCGCTCGAGCGCGCTTTCAAGAATGAACCCAGCCTGGCGTTAATGCTGCTGGCGGTGATCAATTCTCCGTCGTTCGCACCGGGCGCCGCACAGTCGGCGCCGATCACCTCGCTGCGTCATGCAATCCTGGTGCTGGGCTACAAGCGGCTGGTGCGCTGGCTGGTGCTGCTGCTTGGTGTGTCATCAGCCAACACGCGTTCGATGCCGATGATCTACATGGCGGTGCAGCGCGGACTTTTCCTCGAAGCGCTGGCGGGTCAAGTGGGTGGCATGCGCGATGATCTGTTCGCCGTCGGCGCGTTTTCACTGCTGCAGCAAATTACCGGGCACTCACACGAGCGTCTGTTTGCGTCGGCCGCGCTGCCGCGACCTGTACTCGATGCTGTGCGTGCGCATCAGGGGGCCTATGGTGTATACCTCGCGCTGGCCGAAGTAATCGAGCGCGGCGATACCGTCGGCTCCGAGCGCGCGGCGCAATTGGTCGGCGTCTCGATGGGCGAGATCAACGCAGCGCTGCTCTCGTCGCTTGCCGCCGCCGATGCGATCACGATGAATTAAGAGACGCTTCTCGTGTACGCGACCTTGCGGTCGCACGTGCACTCGTCACGATTGTTTAGGCGCCGCCTCCTCCAGAGCGGCCGTGCAGAGCGGCGCAGTACAAAGGCACCGAAGTCCACCTCCGCGTGCCGCATCGAGTTCAATCCAGCCGCGCACCGCTGCGCTTGATCACCGGCTGCCACCGAGCACGCTCAAATTGCATGAAAGTTGCAAATGCGTCCGGCGTGCCGCCGCCGACCTGCCATCCCGCCGCCTCGACGCGCGACTTCACCTCTGGCATCGAAAGAATCGTGTTGATCTCTCGATTCAGCTCATCAATCCGCTCGCGCGGCGTCGCGGCCGGGGCCACGAATCCATTCCATGCGATCGCTTCGAAGCCGGCAAAGCCGCTCTCGTGAATCGTCGGCACCTCGCGCAGTGCGGGCCAGCGCTCGCGGCTAGTCACCGCCAGCAACCTGATGCGGCCTGTTTGAACGATCGCCAACAGCGTCGTCGGATTTGACATCACGGCGTGCACGTCGCCTGCGGCGGTTGCCTGCACCGCGGGCGGCGCGCCGTTGAAGGGAATGTGAACCAGAAACAGTCCCGCGTCGGTCTTTAGCAGCTCCATCGACAGGTGTGACGCGCTGCCGTTACCAATCGACGCATAGTTCAGCTGCCCGGGACGCTCCCGCGCGTATGAAATGAATTCTTTGAACGTGCTGACCGGCAATGCGCTCGTCACTGCAAGCACATTCGGCGCGGTACCGACAAGAACGATCGGCGCCAGGTCCTTGAACGGGTCATACGGAAGCTTCGCGTAAAGAAACGGCGCAGTCGCCAACGGCCCTGTGAACGACAGTCCGATCGTCGTGCCATCAGGCGCGGCTCTCACGATCTCGTGAGTGCCTGACGTACCGCCGGCGGCCGGCCGGTTTTCAACGAGTACGCCGTGGCCGAGTCGCTCGCGCAGCTGGTCGGCGACCATGCGGCCCAATACGTCAATCGAAGAACCGGGTGGCGCCGTCAGAATGATGCGCAGCGTCTTTGAAGAGACTTGCGCGAACGTTGCGCTGTAAGCGACGCCCAATGCGCCGGCGCCGCTGAGCAAGCGGCGGCGAACGGGATCAGTCGCGTCCACTCTGGCTGCGCGCATCAGCAGTTACGGACCTTGCGCACCGCGCACTAGCCCCGCGCTGCGGGCTTTCGGCTGCCGTTGCCGCGCCCCGCTTTAGCGGGCGTGCGGGCAGCGACACTGCTGACCTTTTTGGGCTTGCTCACTTTTACCGCGGCCGCCTTGGCCGTGTCGGCAACCACGCTGGGCCGCGCCTGCGTTTTCTTGACGGGCTTGGCCAAAGGTGCCTCGACCGCTTCGCCATTGACCGCCGGAGTGGCGCGCTTGGCCGCGCCGGCGGCTTTCACGGGCCGGGGTTCAAATTCGAACCCCGTGGTGCCGTCAGGCTTCTTGATCAGATACGCCGAGAATTTTCTGCGCGTGCGATTGGAAACGAACCCACGCAACAGGTCGGTGCGCCCATCGTTTATCAGCTTCGTCATCTGGGTGAGATCGATCGGCTGCTGCAGGATGACTTTGCCTGAGCGAAAATCGCAGCGCTTTTCGGGTCCGACGCTGTTCTCGCAAAGATACGACATCGGCTGCTCGAACACGCGGCCATTGCACTTCGGGCAAGGACCGATCATCGTCGACTGCGAAAAATCGATCGGGTCTGAACTGCCATCCTCGTTGGATTGCCCGAAATCAAATTCGACTTTCAACTCCGGCGTGATCTTCAGCACCGCTGAAAATGGCCGACCCATTTTGCTGATGAAGCCATTCAGCGGGCCAATCGTGCGATCACGCAACAGCTGCTCGACTTCCTCGACTTCGAAAGTTCGGCTGCCCGGATGCTTGGGGAGAGAAAACTCGCACTTGGTGCAGGCATAACGCCGGTAGTTCTCGACGATCTTGCCTTTGCAGTCGGGCGTTGGGCAAGGCGTAGCGAGCGTGGCGGGATCGTCGATCGGCACTGTGTTCGACTGATAGCTCTTTGCGCGGTCGATGACTTTCTTCGTCATGCCCGCGATCTCCTTCATGAAGCGATCACGCTTTAGCTGGCCGTGCTCCATTAACGACAGCTTGTGCTCCCATTCGCCGGTCAGCTCGGGTGCGGTCAACTCTTCAATATCAAGTCCCTTCAGCAGAGTGATCAGGTCAAACGCCTTGCGCGTCGGCCGCAGATCCTTGCCGTCGCGCACCATGTAGCGCTGGTCGATCAATCCTTCGATGATCTGCGAGCGCGTCGCCGGCGTGCCGAGACCTTTGCCGACCATCGCCGCGCGCAAGTCGTCGTCTTCGATCAGCTTGCCTGCGCCTTCCATCGCCGACAGCAGCGTCGCTTCCGTGTAGCGCGCGGGCGGGCGCGTGGCGAGCGCGATCGATTGCACGTCGGTCGCTTTAACCCGCTCGCCCTGATCGATCTTCGGCAGCGAACCCTGCTCCTGCATCGCTTCGCGTCCGTAGATTGCAAGCCAGCCGGGCTCGACCAGTACCTTGCCCTCGGTCTTAAACGAATGGCCGTCGACCTCGGTGATGCGCGTGGTGATCAGGTACTCGGCGGTGGGGAAAAAGATCGACAGGAAGCGCTTGACCACAAGGTCGTAGAGCTTGGCTTCGACTTCCGACAAATGATTGGGCGTCTGCAGTGTCGGAATGATGGCGAAGTGGTCAGACACCTTGGCGTTGTCGAACACGCGCTTGTTCGGCTTAACCCATTCTTGCTTGACAATTTTCTTGGCAAACTCGCGATACGCCGTGCCGCTCAGCACATCCATCGTCCTGCGCACAATCGCGACGTAGTCTTCCGGCAGCGCGCGCGAATCGGTGCGCGGATAAGTCAGCACCTTGTGCCGCTCGTATAGCGCTTGTGCGATAGACAGTGTCGTCTTCGCGGAAAATCCAAATTTCGAATTCGCTTCGCGCTGCAACGATGTCAGGTCGAACAGCAGAGGCGCGACTTGCGTGCTCGGCTTCGCCTCTTCGGTGGCAGTGCCGGTCTTGCCACGGCAAGCGTCGGCGTTCGCGGTAGCTTTGTCGGCGTCCCATAAGCGCTCGGCACGGGCATCGACATCGTCGATTTTCTTGAACTTCGGATCGAACCAGCGACCTTCGTAGGCGCCGGCTTTGGCATCGAACTGCGCACGCACTTCCCAGTAGTCGCGCGACACAAACTTGCGGATCTTGTCTTCGCGCTCGACGACAATTGCAAGCGTTGGCGTCTGCACACGCCCGACCGTCGTCAGATAAAAGCCGCCCTCCTTGCTGTTAAATGCCGTCATTGCGCGGGTGCCGTTGATGCCGACCAGCCAGTCAGCCTCGGAGCGGCTGCGCGCGGCGTCCGCCAGCGGCATCATCTCGTCATCGCTGCGCAGTTGCTCGAACGCTTCGCGGATCGCCGCCGGCGTCATCGACTGCAGCCAGAGGCGGCGCACCGGCTGCTTGGCCTTCGCCGCTTGCACGATGTAGCGAAAAATGAGCTCGCCTTCGCGCCCGGCGTCACATGCGTTGATCAGCTGACCGACGTCTTTGCGTTTGATCAGCTTCATCAGCACCTTCAGCCGCGCCTCACTGCGCGCGATTGGTGCCAGATCGAAGTGGGGAGGGATCACCGGCAGATGCGTAAACGTCCACTTGCCGCGCTTGACGTCGTACTGCTCGGGTGCACGCAACTCGAGCAGATGACCGACAGCAGACGACAACACGTACTTGTCGTTCTCGAAGTAATCCTGGTGCTTGACGAAATCACCCAACGAGCGCGCGATATCCGCGGCGACGGAAGGTTTCTCGGCAATGATCAAGGCTTTAGACATCAGTAAAGGGAGGGGCCGAAAAACGAGCGGCTCCCTAGCTTGTTCCTTTTTTCAGGATAACAACTAAATAGAAACGGCACGCAAATGGACAATGCCTACCGGTTTTGCTGCCTTTGTGCTGCGCGCGCAAGCGCTGTCGCTGCGAAGGGAGCGCGCCGGCTAATCGCTACGAGAGCACGTGCCAGCCGAAGGCGCGCCTCCACGAGGAGCGCAGCTTCTAATGCAGGTTCTGGTTGTCACCGGCGCCGAGCAGCTCTTCTAGCAGCAGCACGTCGATGTCGGCCTGTTGGCTCCACAGCACCATTAGCACAATGACTTTGAGCATTTCGAGCGAGACGGGGGTTTCATCAGTCGCGAGCGCGCGCTCAATGACGATTTCGCGCTGCGTCGGTGTCAGCTGCGATGCCTGCTCGAGAAAGCTCAGGAAGCCGACGGCTTCGAACCCAAGGCGCTCGAATTCACTTGCCGCATACACGCGGAACGCCCGCTCGCTCTCAGGGCCTATCGCAATCGATTCAGACGTGACGAGCTGCAGGCCGGAGAGCCAGGTGAGTGCATCAGAGATCTCTTCGTCCTCGAATCCGGCGTCGGTCAAGCGTTTCGACAGCGAGTTGGAATCCGGGCACGCATGCAGCGCGCCGTAGTTTTCGTAGAGATAGACGAGGACGTCAAACACGTGGGCGCAATTTATGCGAGAGGTCGCGGGCTGTAAAGGGTGAATAGTCGGATTAACGCAACCTTTGGTATCGATTACCCGGCAACCGCTCAACATGTTGTGCCAGCTCGAGCTCGAGCAGGGCGCCGACCAGCTCGCCCGGCTCCCGGCCGCTCTGCTCGACCAGGCGCTCGAGGTCGATCGGATCGTGGCCGACTAGGCGCAAAAGGTCGGCGTGCGCCGCAGGTTCGACCCGTGCATCTTCTACACGAGCAGCGGTGCCACGCGCCAACCCGATCTCTTCAAGCACATCGCGTGCTGATTCGACGAGCTTCGCGCCGTCGCGTATCAACTGGTGGCAGCCCTTGGCCAGCGGAGAGTGAATCGAACCGGGCACCGCGAACACTTCGCGACCGTTGTCAGCCGCCAGGCGCGCGGTTATCAACGAGCCCGAGCGCAGCGCGGCTTCAACCACCAGCGTTCCGCGCGTCATGCCAGCGATGATGCGATTGCGCCGGGGGAAGTTGTGCGCGATTGACGGCGTGCTCAGCGTGAATTCCGAGATCACCACGCCGCGCTTGCGGATCTCGTTGGTCAAAGT
>DATLOA010000235.1:0-4823 GCA_035536515.1 Burkholderiaceae bacterium
TGCCGGCCGTTGTGATCGACTGCAAGCGTGATCGCGCCTGCAGTGTTACGCAGCGCGTACGTGATCGCTGCAGAGCCAACGTGCCTCGGTCGTCGCACTTCGATCTGGCCGTCGGGCTGCTTGGAGTTAAAGTATGTGTACGACACCCACACCGTCAGATTCGCGCTCGGCGCGTACTGCGCCTCGACTTCGACGCCGCGCCGCCTGCTCTTGCCGCTCAGGTTGACAACGCTCGAACGAAACGTATTCACATCGAATGTACTGGTGATTTCATTTTCGAGATCGGCGTCAAAGTATGTCAGCGAAAAACGGCCTTCATCTGCGATGGCGAAATCCGCGCCGACGTCGAAGCCGAGCGACTTTTCAGGCCTCAGCGCAGGGTTCGGGTCGAAGCTGCCGGGAATGAAGCCGAACAGCTCGAAGAACGTCGGGTTCGCAATGCCGGTGCCGGCGCTCGCCCGCACTTTCACGCGCTGGCCGATCTGCTGCGCGGCGGTGGCCCGATACGTCGTTGCGTCTGCAAACAAGTTGTGCTCGTCGCGCCGCACAGAAAGCGTCAATGCGGTCAATGATGGCAAGCGCACGCGATACTCGGCGGCGACGCCCGTTTTATCGTTTTCGTGCGTCTGATTTTGCGCGGAAGCGGATGTCGGGCCCCTGCTTTCAAACTGCTGTCGCTCGTGCTCCGCTGCCAGTGTCAGCACATGCGGGACGTTGAGTCCAAAGCGCCACGTGCCCTGATAATCGAACCGCGTGCGCTTGCCTTTGAAGCCGTTCGTAAAGACGTTGTTTGCAAACGTGTCTTCCTCGGTTTCCGTTCGTGCGAATCCGAGTTGGTGCTCGAGCGGACCGGTGGTCGATCGTCCACGCAGCTTCCCATCGAACTGCTCGCCCTCACTACGGCGATCGCCATCGATAATCAAGCCGAATGTCGGCCCAGGCGGGAAACCGAAGTCCTGCGGATCAAACTTACTGCGGCTATCGCGGTAGCGCAGCGTTGCATCGAGCGAAGCTGTGGACGCCGGCGCCCAGCCGGCGCGCGCATAAAACGTCCCGTTCCGATACCCGTCATTTTCGGAACCGAAGCGCGAAACGTTCGTGCCATCGGTCTTCAACGCGGACGCTGACAAGGCATAGTTCAAAGTCTGCGTAGCGCCACGCACTGCCGTCGACCCATCGTAAGTTGAGGACGATCCACCTTCCGCCGACGCATCAGCGTGCACACCCGTCGACCCGCGCTTGGTAAAGATGCTGATCACACCACCGATCGCCTCCGAGCCGTACAACACACTTTGCGGGCCGCGCAGAATTTCGATGCGATCGATCTGCGCCGACAACAAATGCGCAAAGTCGACTTCCGAGGTGAATGGATCGTTGATCTTGACGCCGTCGATCAAAACAACCGTGTGATTGGCCTCGGCCCCACGAATGCGAACTTGCGTCAGGCTTCCAACGGGACCCTGACGGCTGACGGCCACTCCCGGAATAGCACGCAGCGCATCAGACACGAGGCGTATTTGGCGCTGTTCAAGCTCCGCGCCAGTGATGATGCTGACGGCAGAACCCGTGTCCGCCAGTGTGGCCTCGGTGCGGCTGCCACTGATAACAACTTTCCCCAACGGCGCCGCAGCCGCCGCGCCCTGCGCGTTCGCACTCACAGCACCCGACATCGCTACACAAACGACAGACGCGCGCCACAGTAGCGCGCCCAAACCTACTCCGAGATTGTCTTTCATCGCTCACCCGCGTCGAACGCGCGAGCGAGGAAGGTACAACGGGTGCAGCGATCGGCTGCACACCATCGCCCGCCGCGACCGCGCTGCTGAAGTCGCCGCACGATGCAGCGACTCGCCCGCCAGGCCGGTCTCCGGACTCGTCAGCGCTTTACAGCGGCGGTCGCACCTTCCCGCGTCAACGACGCAGTGGTGAATGAAGCGATCCGCTTAACTGACTTACCGTTGCGGGGGCAGTGCCGGCCTTAGCTTTGCTTCACCGGCTTCCCGTTTCACCCGATGCGTAAACGTCGGGCACCTGACGCGTAGTGACTATAGCGCCAACGAGGGCATCGTTCTTGCTGCGCGTGGGCGGTCTAACTCGATTTGGGAAAAAAGTGACCAAGACAACAAACGCGCAGGAACATCTGTATGACTTGTTGAAGGACTTCGACACAGCCATGCTGGTCACGCGTTCTGCCGACGGCCACATGCATTCGCGACCGATGGCAATAGCAGAACTGCGCCCCGAGTCGGACGCTTACTTCGTGACCAGCATCGATTCTCCAAAAGCTGCGGAGATTAAAGCGAACCCGAGTGTGACGCTGACATTTCAGAGCTCGAATCAGTACGCTTCGCTCAGTGGCAGTGCCACTATCACGCGTGATCAGGCGTTGATTGATCGACTTTACAAAGAAGACTGGAAGATCTGGTTTCCGGGCGGCAAGACCGATCCGTCCATTTCGATGTTGAAGTTCAGCGCGCAGCACGGCGAGTATTGGGACAACGCCGGAGCGCAAGGCCTCAAGTTTGTTTTTGAGGCTGCCAAGGCCTACGTCAAAGGCGAAACACCGAAAGAGGACCAAGAGCAGCACGCGAAGGTTGACTTGTAGTCGTCAATCCCGTGGCTACTTCAAAGAAGGCGCCGTGGGAGCGCCCCGATCCAAAAAAGAAGACCGGCAAGCCGAAGCACTTGTCGTCTGCTGCAAAGACATCTGCCAAACGCGCCGCGAAGAAGGCGGGCCGACCGTATCCGAACCTAGTCGATAACATGCGAGCGGCCAAAAAAAAATCCACCAAGAAATCCGGTAAGCGTTGACGGCGGAGCAGCAGAAATAAGCACCCGCGCGGCGGCTTCGCGTCCCCTAAGAAATCTCGTTCTCGTTCTCGGCGATCAGCTTAACCGCGACAGTGCCGCATTCGACGGCTTCGATGCTGCGATCGACGCCGTGTGGATGAGCGAGACGCCAAACGAGACGACGCACGTGTGGTGCCACAAACTCCGCATCGCGTTTTTTCTTTCGGCTATGCGCCATTATCGCGATGCGCTGTCCGCCAGCGGTTGCACAGTGCATTACTCCGAGCTTGCAGCGGATCCCGCGGACGATCTCGCGCAATCGTTCTCGCAGCGAATCATTACCGACGTCCAACGGCTTCGACCGGCCCGGCTCATCCTTGCCGAACCAGGCGATCATCGAGTACGAGTCGAGATCACCGAAACTGCTCGCACGCTTGGCATCAAGCTCGACATCAGGCCCGATCGAACATTTCTCTGCTCAACCGAGGAGTTCGCTGTTTATGCCGCTGGCCACAAAGGTCTACTGCTAGAAAATTTCTATCGTTGGATGCGCAAACGGCATCGCATTTTGCTCGATAAGAACGGTTCACCAATCGGGGGGCGTTGGAACTTCGACAAAGACAATCGCGGCAGCTTCGGCCGCGCAGGTCCGGGCAACATCCGCGCGCCGGCAGCATTTGAACGAGACGAAATTACCAAACGCGTCTGCGCACTGGTCGCGCGCCGCTTCGCTGACCACCCCGGCTCCTTGGACAATTTGACTCTTCCAGTAACGCGAGACCAAGCACTGCTGTTGCTAACCGATTTCCTCAAATATCGGCTGAACGAGTTCGGAACTTATCAGGACGCGATGTGGACCGATCAGCCTTTCCTGTTTCACTCGCGGCTATCAGCAGCACTTAACATCAAGCTGATCAGTGCGCGCGAAGTGATCGATGCGACGCTTGCCGCCACCAGCCGGCGTCAACTGCCGCCGTCAAGCGTTGAGGGTTTCGTGCGCCAGATACTTGGCTGGCGCGAGTTCATGCGCGGTGTCTATTGGCTTCTGATGCCGCACTATGCCGAGCGCAATTCGTTCGATGCCGATCGATCACTGCCGGCGTTCTACTGGAACGCCGACACCGATATGCGCTGCATGCAGCAGTGCACGCAGCAGGTCATCGATCATGCCTACGCTCATCACATTCAACGCTTAATGGTGCTCGGCAACTTTGCTTTGCTGTACGGCGTTCGTCCGCTCGCCTTTCACGAATGGCATATGGCGATGTACACCGATGCCATTGATTGGGTTTCGCTGCCGAATGCGTTCGGCATGAGCCAGCACGCTGACGGCGGCGTCGTCGGCACCAAGCCATATATTGCCTCGGGAAACTACATTAACCGAATGAGCAACTACTGCGGCAGCTGCCGATACGACCCTAAGAAGTCAGTCGGCAACGACGCCTGTCCGTTTAGTACGCTCTATTGGGATTTTATGGACCGCCATCGCGAGAATCTGCAGAGCAACCCCCGCATGCGTTATCCGCTGAAAGCTTTCGAAGCAAAGACGCCAACGGAGCTGACGCAGATTCGCACGCAGGCGGCACGCATACGCGAACGCGTTGCCGAGCAACGCGTGAGTCTTGCACGGCCCGAAGCCGAAATCAGGTCGGGCCAATGCACCCCGCGCGAAGGCAAGACCGGTCGCTAGTTCGACCCGATTCCTCCCGCGCCCGCTGCGGCGGCCGCAGCCGCGTACTCGGCCGTGTCTTTCGCCGGAATCGTCCAGAAGTAAACGGAACGCCCGCCGACTTCAAGCGTCAATTCCGGCTTCCAGTCACCCATCGCAAACGCGTGTGAGACGATGCGCGTACCGGGCTTCAACTCTTTCAGCAGCTTTGGCAAAAGCTTGACGTTGAGCGCGGGCAGAAGATAGAGCGTTATGACGGTCGCATCGGAGAAGTTTGCTTCAAACAAATCTTCGTTGCGAAATCGCACGCGGTCGCCCACGCCGGCCGCCTTCAGGTTCTGCTCGGCTTCCTGAATGCGCTCCG
>DATLOA010000236.1:0-2928 GCA_035536515.1 Burkholderiaceae bacterium
CAGGAAATCACTGCGAAGGTCTTGAAGTTCGATCAGGAAAAAAATCGCGTTTCGCTCGGCGTCAAACAGCTTGGAGAGGATCCGTGGGTGGGTCTCGCGCGCCGCTATCCGCAGAGCACGCGGCTGTTCGGCAAGATCACCAACATCACGGACTACGGCGCGTTCGTCGAGATTGAAGCGGGGATCGAGGGCCTGGTGCACGTTTCCGAGATGGACTGGACCAACAAGAACGTCGATCCGAAAAAGGTGGTCAACCTTGGCGACGAAGTCGAAGTGATGGTGCTCGAGATCGATGAGGATCGGCGCCGTATCTCGCTAGGCATGAAGCAATGCAAGCCCAATCCGTGGGAAGACTTTGCGCAGCAGCACAAGAAGGGGGACAAGGTCGGTGGCGCGATCAAATCCATCACGGACTTCGGCGTGTTCATTGGTCTGCCGGGCGGCATCGACGGGCTGGTGCATTTGTCGGACCTTTCGTGGTCCGAGCCCGGAGAAGAAGCCGTGCGCCGGTACAAGAAGGGCGATGAGATCGAAGCTATGGTGCTGGCGATCGATACGGAGCGCGAGCGCATTTCGCTTGGCGTCAAGCAGATGTCGGGCGATCCGTTTACGAACTTCGCTGCCGGACACGAAAAAGGCGCGATGGTCGAAGGCACAGTTAAGTCCATCGACGCGAAAGGCGCCGTGATCGATCTCGGCAGCGATGTTGAGGGCTTCTTGCGCGCATCCGAAATTTCGGCTGATCGTGTCGAAGACGCGCGCAATCATCTGAAGGAAGGGGATGCTGTCAACGCGATGATCATTAACATCGATCGCAAGAATCGCAACATCAACTTGTCGGTAAAGGCGAAGGACAGCGTCGACACCGCGGCGACGATCGAGCGGATGCAGTCCGAGGCGCAAACGGGGACGACGAATCTGGGTGCCTTACTTAAGGCGAAGTTGGATAACAAATAAGTTGCCGGCGCCCCGCGCCGGCACCCCTGAATATGTCGCAAACCATGACCAAATCGGAGCTGATCGCGCGCCTCGCGGAGCGCAATCCACGTTTGGTGGCGCGCGACGCGGACGAAGCCGTCAACACGATGCTCGATACGATGACCGAAGCGCTATCAACAGGTCAGCGCATCGAGATTCGCGGTTTTGGCAGCTTTGCGCTGAACTACCGTCCGCCACGAGTCGGCCGCAACCCAAAGTCGGGTGACAGGGTGCAGGTCCCTGCCAAGCACGTGCCGCACTTCAAGGCGGGCAAAGAGCTGCGCGAGCGCGTTGACGGTCACGATGTGTCCGCTGTTCCGTTGGACGGCGACGGTGAACTGGACGAATAGCCGAAGGAGGCTACTCAAAAGGCCGCGAATGTCGCGGCTTTTTTTTACCCGCATTCCCTACAATGAAGTATCTGCAAATGGCCGAGGGCTCGTATGAAACTCGCCGCGTGGTTGCTGAAGTTAGGATTTTTCCTTCTGGTGTTGTGGTTCGCCCTGAAGAACACGACGCCGGTGCCCGTGCGCTTTAACTCGGAGCTCGTGTGGGAGCACGTTCCGTTGATTGTGGTGATGCTCGTGTGCGTAGCGGTCGGTGCTTTGCTGGGTGCGCTAGCTTTGTCGCTGCCGATTTACAAGATGCGGCGCGAGGTAGCACAACTGAGGCGGTTGTCGCCGCTGCGTTCTACGTCTGAATCGCCGGCTGAAAGGATGGCGAGCGCTGCACGTCAATCGGGCGCTGTTGCGGAGCTTGGGACCGGCGAGCGGCGCTGAACAGGCCACGATTGCGCGTCAACATGGAGATAGAGCTTTGGCATTTGCTGGCGCTGCCATTTCTGTTCGTCGCCGGGTGGCTCGCGCGGGGGTTCGAGTCGCGCGTCAGCGAAACGGACAACGCAGCCCTGCCGCGCTCATATTTTCGCGGCTTAAATCACTTGCTGAACGATCAGCCGGACAAGGCGATCGATGCGTTCATAGAAGTCGTCAAGCTCGATCCCGAGACGATCGAGCTGCATCAGGCTCTCGGTAATCTGTTTCGGCGGCGCGGCGAGTTCGATCGTGCGGTGCGCATTCACACTCACCTGCTGAATCGTTCGGACTTGCCTGCGCGCCAACGATCGCAGGCGCTCGACCAACTCGGGCAGGATTATTTGAAAGCGGGTTTGCTCGATCGCGCCGAAGACGCCTTCGTGCAGCTCCTCGAAGATCGCCACCACCGCTTCGACGCGCTTCGCGCGCTACTGCGAATCTATCAGACCGAGCGCGAATGGCTGAAGGCGGCCGAGTGCGCGCGCAAGCTTGAGCGCGAAGCCGGAGAGTCACACTATGTTGCAATTTCGCATTATTACTGTGAGCTGGCGACCGATGCCTCGGGGCGTAACGCACTCAATGAAGCGCAGGGTGCGATCGACGAGGCACTTGCGGCCAACCGCAAATCGGTTCGCGCTTTGATATTGGCCGGCGACGTCGCTGCCAAGCGGGGCGATCCCGAAGAGGCGCTGCGCCAGTGGCGGCGGGTAGAAGAGGCGTCACCCGAGCATCTACCGTTGATAGCGGCCCGTGTTGGCGATGCAATGGCTGCTAAAGGCCGCAAACAGGACGGACTCGAATGGCTGGAGCGTGCATTGCATGACGCGCCGTCGATCGATCTGCTCGATATCGTCGCGCAGCGAGCGACGGCTTGGCATGGCGCTGCGGCCGCTGAAGCGTTGATTGCGAAGGAGACGCAGCGGCATCCGTCGCTGCTTGGCTTCGAGCGTTTGCTCGAAGCGCGCATGGCGATCAATCAAAGCAACGGCAAAGACGATGGCGAGCTCCGGTTGCTCAGCTCGCTTCTGAGCAATCACACGCAGAAACTCGCGCGTTACCGTTGCAGCAAGTGCGGTTTTCGTGCGCGTGAGTTCCACTGGAACTGCCCAGGTTGCTCGAGTTGGGACAGCTATCC
>DATLOA010000237.1:0-3913 GCA_035536515.1 Burkholderiaceae bacterium
ATCGCTTGACTTCCCCTTCATAGCCCCTAAAATCCGCTTTGTGCACTGCAGCAACCGTACTCATTACTGCAGCACGGCAATAGCCGAGCTCTTTGGAAGGGCCGATCACTTACCACCATGAGGAGTTTTTAAATGTTTGCAACCCCCGCGCAATTTACGGAAATTCAGAAAAGTCAGATGGACGCCGCGATCTCCCTGAGCCAAACCTGGTTCGACACCGCCGAGCGCTTCATGGAACTCAATCTTGCAGCCGCCAAGGCGACGCTCGAGGAATCAGTTCAGCGTACGCAAGCGATGTTGTCCGTTCGCGATGTGCAAGAGCTGCTCGCGCTATCCGGCGGAATGACCCAGCCGACCCTCGAGAAAGCCGTCAGCTACTCGCGCAACGCTTACAGCATTGCCAATGGTGCAAGCACGGAAGTGTCGCGCATCGTCGAGGCGCAGATTGCCGAGAACAACAAGCAAGTGGCGCAACTGATCGACTTTGCTTCGAAAAATTCGCCGGCCGGATCGGAGCCCGCGGTGTCGATGCTTAAAAGCGCCGTTGCCGCCGCCAACACCGCGTATGACACGTTTGCACGTGCCACACGTCAGGCCGTCGAAATGGCGGAGTCGAATGTTTCGGCCGCCACAGCAGTAACGATTAAGGCGGCGTCGGCTGCCAACGACTCGGTCAAAACATCGGCCAAGCGCAAGGCTGCCTAGTCGATTGTTTTAAATAATCACCCAAGGACCTGCTAAAGCGCGAAGTTGGCGGAAAAACTCGATCAAATTCACGCTTGCTGAGCTAATGAAGGCGCGTACAAAGACGCTGTAACGGTTGTCTCCTTGGCACCACTGTCTGGGCTCAACCCAGACTCCTTCTGTCTCCTCCTTGGGTGGTGCTTTCCGAGCCCGATCTCTCACCAGATCGGGCTTTTTTTATCCGCGCTTTTACTAGTGAACTACTCTTCTACCGTGGCCACCCTGGACGCCTTGCGTCTGCGGATCGCGTCTCGCATCGCGTTCATCAACACATCGGGCGAACACGGCTTTGCCAGCACGTTGAACCGGCGCGCCATCGCCTCCTGCAGTTGATTGGTGTAGCCCGTCATCAGCACCACCTGAATCTCCGGATACCCCCTGCGAAGGTATTCGGCAAGCCCAAGGCCATCCAGTTCGCCCGGCATCGCCATGTCGCTGAGCACGATGTCGAACTTGCCCGGCTCGGCATCGACCATCGTGCGCGCCGCGTCTCCGCTCATCGCCCACTTCACAGTGCACCCTACGGTTTGAAGCAACGGCTCGGTCGCCGCGGCAACCTCTTGGTTGTCCTCCACCAGCAAAATGTTGCAGTCGAGTTTGTCATCGTCCCGCTGATCATGTGCGCCGACCGCGGCGGGCAAAGGCTCGGTGGCAGGCAGGTAAAGGCTGACGCTCGTCCCGCTGCCAGGCATCGACTCAACGCGCGCGGTGCCTCCAGCCTGCGCGCACATCCCATAGACCTGGCTTAGACCGAGTCCCGTCCCCTGCCCGGATGGCTTGGTCGTAAAAAATGGTTCGAAGATGCGCTCCGTCAATTCTGGATCGATGCCAGTTCCCGTATCGGCCACGGTCACCACAACGAACTCGCCGGCGATCTCTATTTCGCCGCGCGCAGCGTTTCGCGCGCGGAGCGTCAATCGCCCGCCTTCCGGCATTGCGTCCTTGGCGTTGACGGCAAGGTTAATTATCGCGAGTTCGAGCTCGGCAGGATCAACAAGCACTGCCTTTGTCCCTTCATCCACTTCTACCGAAGCCTCGATCCTTGCCCCCAAAGTCGGAGCGATTAGCGCAAGCAGCGCAGCTAATCGCTCCCGAACCGAAACGACCTCAGGCTGCAACGGTTGGCGGCGCGCAAATGCAAGCAATTGTCTTGTCAACCGCTCGCCTGACAACACCGCGCGTCCCATCGCCGCCAGCTGCTGGTTGTTGGCCAAGCTGGGGTTGAGACGGCGCATCAGGTGCAAATTGTTGTTGACGATCGTCAGCAAGTTATTGAAGTCGTGCGCTACTCCACCGGTCAATCGCCCAAGCGCCTCTAGCTTCTGAACATGTCGCAGTGCTGTTTCGATGCGCGCCCTTTGCTCGATCTCGCGCTGCAGGCTCTGCTGCGCTGTCAGCTCCCGCCGTGTACGGCGCAACGCGACCCACATGACGTACAGCAGTGCCATTGCAATAGGGAAAGTAAACGCGGCGAGCAGCGCCAATTGGCGCTGCCATCCGGCGATGATCGAATCACGGTCGACGCCAGCCAGCACGTAGATCGGATACCGCTCTAAACGGCGAAACGCGTTAATGCGATCTTCTCCGTCGACCGACGACACGCCTTCGATTCGTCCTTGTACTTCACCGGATGACATCGCCTTCAAAAGCGCGCTGCTCGCATCTAGGCGCAGCCCTTCGCCAGGTATTGCCGGCCAGCGCGCGATCACCGCCCCGTCGCTGCGGGTCATCATCACCGTCAGCCCCGGCGTGTCGAGCGCCATGCCGCGGTAAAACTCGGCGAAGTACGCCGGATACAACGAAATCGAAACGACACCAGCAAACTTCCCGTCGTGTTCCCAGCGCCGCGACACGTCAAAGAATCGTTCGTTGGTGGTGCGAGAGACCAGCGGCTCGCTGATATAGATTCCCGGGCGTCCCGTCTGGTGCCAGCGAAAGTATTCACGATCGGAGGCGTCGGTGTTAGGCACCGGAAAGAACCGGCTCGACGCGACTCCTTTCCCGACGGAATCGAGCACCCACATGGATTGAACCTGTTCCAGGCTCGAACTGAGCGCGACGAGCTTGCCGTGCAGCTCACGCTCGCGCGCGGGTACGTCCTCCGGCGCCAATGGCGCAAGAAAATCGACTACAGCACCGGCCATTGACTCGTTGTTTTCCATGATCTTCGAAGCGTGTTCCTGCGCGATGCGTGCTTCGCGATCGACGCGCAGTCGCGCGTCGTCGAACGCACGCCCATACGAGATCCAGGCCGCCACCAAGAACAACAGCGTCGGCAACACGAATGCCATCAGCATTGACAGGCGCAGGGAGCGCACCGTGAGCTCCGTAGATTCAGCCTCTGCCGCCGCGGCCATTGCAGCAGCAGCTTCATCACGGCCTTGCCCGCTGAAAAACGCAACCAGAAACGCCGCAGGAATGAACGTGGCGATTTCCTGCCAGCCAAAGCCAGGCGACGGATACGGCGGGAGCCACGGCGTCAGTGTCCATAGCGCACACGCAAGCGCCGTGATGCCGCCTGCCGTGATGCCTGAAAAAAACGCCACAATCGCGACTGCTGGAAATGCAGTGACGAACGGCAGGTCGGTGCCGAGCCAAGGCGTCAGCAGATTCCGAACACCCATCGCAATCACCGTTGCAACAAATACAACGAGTACTTGACGGGCTCCGAACCTCCAGCGGCCCTGCGTCACAGCGTGAAGCGAAGGGCGATCCTTCGTCAGCAACATTACGGGCTGACCTCTGCACCCAGCGCGAGCACGCCCGAGCGCAACTCGCCGAAGGCACGTTCAATGATTGATTCCTCGGCGCCGCGCACTCCGAGCTCCACGTGCCGCCGCGCTGGCTTGCCATCGGAGCCATCGCCCACCGACGGCAGGCTGAACGAATGCACGCCCGGAAAGCGCAGCTCGACGTCCTCCATCAGCGGCGTCAGCAACGATTCAGCCACTTCAAAAACAATCAGTGAGCGCTCGACGCGCGAATGACTGTTGAAGTGTTGCGCATATTGAGTATCAAGAATCCACTCGATCATCGGCCATGCCATAACGGGAAAGCCCGGCAAGAACCAATGGTTTTGCACCGAGAAACCTGGAATGCGATTGAACGGATTCGGGACGATCTGCACGCCCGAAGGAAACTCACCCATTTTCAACCGCTGTTGATTCTC
>DATLOA010000238.1:0-4507 GCA_035536515.1 Burkholderiaceae bacterium
ATCGGCGTCGTGTTGAGTGCCGGGCTTGCCGGCGTGTTCGCGGGCACGATCTTCGGCACCTACTTCGCCGACAAAGTCGGACGCCGCCGCAGCCTGGTGATACTGGCCTTGCTTGCGGCCGGCGGCAGTGCGTTGCTGGTCACGACCGATACGCTTTGGGCGGCCGCGCTCGTGGCGTTCTTCGGGATGCTGAACACGCAAGGCTCCGATCGCGGCGCAGCGCAGGCGCTGGAGCAGGCGATCTTGCCGGCGACGGCGAGCGACGCCGAGCGAACGCACGTGTTCGCGCGCTACAACGCGATCGCAGACGTGGGCGGCGCCGCCGGTGCACTGCTCGCGGCACTGCCGGCGTTGCTGCGCGATCGCCTGCAGGTGCCCGAGCTGCATGCGTACGACGCGACGGTGCTGGTGTACGCCGCACTGGCTCTGGCAGTGGCGCTGTTGTATGCAGGGTTATCGGCGCACGTAGAGCGCCCACCGTTGCTCGCGCTCGCCGAGCTCGCACGCGATGCACCGCCAAATGTTCGGCGGCAGGTGCGGAAGTTTGCCGCTTTGTCGGCGCTCGATGCCATCGGCGGCGGGTTTATCGGCTCGGCGCTGATCGCCTATTTTCTGTACGCGCGTTTCGGCGTCAACGAAGCCGAGCTGGCATTGCTGTTCGTTGCCGCACGCACGATGACGGCGCTGTCGCATTTCGTCGCCGCCTGGCTTGCGAGTCGCATCGGGCTGGTCAACACCATGGTGTTCACGCACATTCCATCGAGTCTGCTGCTGCTGACGTTACCGATCGCGCCGACGTTCGGCGTAGCTGCTGCGCTGTTTATCGTGCGCGAAGGTTTGTCCGAGATGGACGTGCCAACGCGGCAGTCCTACCTGATGGCGATCGTGCCGCCGCACGAGCGCGCCTGGGCGGCCGGTATTTCGCAACTCTCTCGCGCCGCCGGGCGCATGGTGTCGCCGGCGCTCGCAGGTGCGGCGATGCAGGCAGGCGCACTCTGGCTGCCACTCGCTGCCGGCGCTGCAATCAAGATCGTCTACGACATACTGCTCTGGCGCGCATTTCGTGAAATCAAGGCGCCGGAGGAACTTTAGCGTCAGCGCTTGCGTGCGAGCGTCAACCCATCGCCAATCGGCAGCAGTGAAATATCGACGCGCGCATCGTCGCGCAGTTTTAGATTGAGAGCCTGCAGCGCTGCCGTGTCCGCATCTTTCGGCGCATCGACCGGCTGCGCCACCTTGCCACTCCAAAGGGTGTTGTCGATCGCAATCAGGCCGCCGGCACGCAGCAGGCGCAGGCAGCGCTCGTAGTAGCCGTCGTAGTTGCTCTTGTCGGCGTCGATGAAGGCGAAGTCATAGCGGGCTTCTTCGCCGGCGGCGAGCCGGGCGTCGAGTGTGGTCAGCGCAGGTTCGAGGATCAAAGTGATCTTGTCGGCTACGCGGGCGCGCTGCCAGTACGGCTTTCCGATTCGCGTGTACTCGTCGCTGACGTCGCACGCGAGCACACGCCCGTCGTCGGGCAACGCGAGCGCGACTGCTAACGCGCTGTAACCGGTGAATACGCCTACTTCGATCGTGCGCCGCGCGCCGATCAGCTTGACCAGCAGCGCGAGCAGCTGCCCTTGCTCGGGTGAGATCTGCATATTGGCGTGCGCGTGATCGCGCGTGGCCGCACGCAGCTCCGCCAGTATTGGATGCTCGCGCAGCGAAGCGTCGAGCACGTAGTCATACAGCCGATCGTCGAGGTTCAGCGTCCGCCGCGACATCGCTTCGGTCAGCCGGCGCGGCGCGCTTCGTATTGCGCCGGTGTGGCTCCGCCACGCGTCAATAGATCCCGCAGCGATTGCACCGAGTGGCGGTCCATCGTATTGCCGCCGTGGTGCGGCCGATGCAACACGCCTTCGGCTTCATTCAGCTTGACGCGCATGCGCGCGCCGGCAACCGATTCCATCGTCGCACCGAGGTGCTTCAGCAACGATTCGACCTCCCGAAACGACAGCTTGGTGTTAACCGGATCCTGAAAAATCTCGCGCAACAAATTGACGTGTTTCTGGCTCATGAGGGTTGGATAGATGGGTGTGGCATCGATCAGGGCGCGATCGTACCTGCAGCGGGCACGAAGCTTGATGTACGCGTCCAATGAAATCCGCGATTCGTATCGGCGTATCGGGATGGCGTTACCCGCCATGGCGCGGCGAATTTTATCCCGACAAGCTGCGCCAAGCCGACGAGTTGTCCTACGCATCACAGCAACTGCCGACGGTTGAGATCAACGGTTCGTTTTATTCGTTGCAGAGACCGTCGAGCTACGCGGCGTGGTACGCGGCGACGCCGAACGGGTTCGTGTTCAGCGTCAAGGGCGGTCGTTTCATCACACATATGAAGCGGCTGAAAGATATCGACAAGCCGCTGGCGAATTTCTTTGCTTCCGGGCTGTTCAAACTAAAGGAGAAACTCGGGCCGGTGCTGTGGCAGTTTCCACCGAACATGAAGTACGAACCCCAGCTCTTTGCCGATTTCATCGGCAAGCTGCCGCGGGACACAAGCGCCGCGCTGGCGCTGGCACGAAAACGCGATGCTCGCATGACCGGGCGTGCGGCGTTGAGTATCGACGCGTTACGGCCGGTAAGGCACGCGATCGAGATTCGGAACGAGACATTTCTTGATCCGCACTTTATTGCGTTGCTGAGACGGCACAACATTGCGCTCGTGGTTGCCGATACCGGTGAGCGCTGGCCTCAGCCGCATGACGTCACGTCAGATTTTGTCTATCTGCGCCTGCATGGTGCGACTGAGTTGTATCAAAGCCGCTATAGCGATCCGGAGCTGCAGTGCTGGGCCGCAAGGCTGAGTGCGTGGGCAGCGGGCAGTCAACCAAAGGACGCGCAGCGCGTCGTGCCAAATGCAAAAATTGAGCGTAACCCGCGTGATGTGTACTGCTATTTCGACAATACCGACAAGCTGCATGCACCGAACAACGCGCGGCGGTTAATGCAGATGCTCAACGTCAAATGGGACCCCGCGCGTCCCGGTTAACCAGAAAGCTTTGAAGAGCTAATGCGAAGTAACCGCCACTATCGTTGTTGATAAGGCGGCGGTGTGTTCGGCGGAGGCACCGCGAAGTTGGGCGGGGGCGCGTTTGGTGGCGGGATAGCAGCATTTGGTGGCGGCGCATTCCGCGGCGGAATTGCCGCGTTGCGCGGCGGACTGCCGACATAGGGAGCAGGCGCCGGCCCGGCGCTCGCCTGACGCAGCGAACGCGCGTAGCTCGCCGGCATCGGCACCTTATGCCCTTGCGAATACATGCACTGGTAGTAGCTGTTGTCCAGTCTTTGCTGCGTGGTGTACGACGCCGCCTGCGCATTGCCCGCGCCGGCCACACCGCCTCCGAGGAGCCCGAGACCGGCACCGACGCGCGCACCTTCACCGCCCGCGAGGATCCCGCCTACAGCGGCCCCCAGAATCGTGCCGACTACTGCGCTGCCGACGGCTGCGTCCGCTGACGCCTCGTTCGGGGTACCGCCGGTGGTTTGCACTGCATGCTGGCGGCACGATGCGTCATCGAATTGAAACTGATCGATACTCTTGCGACTGCCGGGCATCGCACTGTAAGTCGGGCCGGTCGGTACGGTGGCGCATCCTGCGAGTGTTGCCAGCGTGCCGGCTGCGATGATCTTGCAGCCGATATTCATCGCGGCGCTTGCGGCTGAGGGGCGACGCGCTGCCAACCCTCCGCGCAACTGTCGACGTAGGGGTAATAGCCGCGCGAGCTTGCGCACCAATACCACCATTGCGGCGCATTCGCTTCGGATGGAGAGACGGGCGGTGGCACGGGAGCAGGGTTGCTCTCCACCCATACGCGCGGTTCAGGCGCAGGGGCGTACACGACGGCCGGAGGACCCCAGTATCCCCAACCGGGTCCCCAGTAGCCCGGGCCCCAATACGGCCCACCCCAGAAGCCAAACGAGAAATGGGCGCGATGGTGGTGGTGATGCCCATGCCCGTGCCGCCCTCCGGCGAAGGCAGGTTGAATCATGGCCATGAGGCCGACCGCGACCGCAGCGGCCGCGACGAGCGTTTTAAGCGGTGTCATCAATTCCCTCGCGTTGCATCTGTGGCAGTAAGACTCAACGTCAGAATGCTAGTTCGCGCCGACTGAAATAGGCGTAGCAAGATGTAACCGAAAACGTTAGAAATACCCTACTGAAGCTTCTTTGACTCCGCCTTTGCTTCGATTCGTGCTTCCAATGTCTGCAGCCCACGCAGCACCAGGAGCGCCAGCAAAGTCGCCCCAAGCGCGAGCCACCACTGTTGCAATGCGGCGCACACGCCGATGCCGCCTGAAAACAATAAAGACGTCGCTGTTGTCAGCCCCTCCACCCGCTGCCCGTCGGGCCGGAAAATGGTGCCTGCGCCTATGAACCCGAGCGCAGTCACAACACCCCCAACCAATCGAAACGGGTCGGCGCTGATCAGGCCGGGGTGCAATCCTGAAAACGTCGTCAGCATC
>DATLOA010000239.1:0-5787 GCA_035536515.1 Burkholderiaceae bacterium
TCACGTTCCACGCGCCGGCCGATCCGGCGTACAACTTCAAGACGTTCTACGAAATGACGCGCGACCGCGGGTACATTTTGTATCCGGGCAAGCTGACACAGGTCGAGACGTTTCGCGTCGGGTGCATAGGTGCGATTGATGCGAATGAGATGCGAAATGTCGTAGGTGCGGTTGAGCAAACGTTGAAAGCGATGGGAATTAAGCAGGTTGCGCCTGTTGCCCAACGAAGAGCCGCTTAAGAAAATACGTCGCAGCGCGCAAGCGTCGCGCGGAGATGGCTGGACTGGGCGTCGGTCGCTTCGTGCCAACCGCTGGGGGACTCGCAACGCCGGCGCAAAAAAAGCTAAGCGCTTTTACGCTCCGCAAGCACGCATCTTGCATGTCGGGAATTTTCGATGACAAGAAAACCCGAACTGGACGCGCTGCGTGGCCTGATGTTGCTGTTGATCACGGTCACGCATGTGCCCACTACCATTGCGGATCGTCTTAGCCAGCCGTTCGGATTCGTTTCGGCTGCTGAAGGGTTTGTATTTTTGTCGGCATTTTTGGTCGGTGGCGTTTACACGAAGATCGCGTTCGACAAAGGGCCGTCTGCGATGCGGCGCGGTATGTGGGGTCGGGCAGCAGTGGTGTGGGCGTGGCATGTAGCGATGTTGCTGTACTTGTTCACAATCATTGCTGCGCTCGGGATGGCAACCGATCAGGCCGCAATCAAAAACATGATTTCGTTTTACATGCAGGCGCCGGTGACAGCCTTGCTTACGAGCTTTGCGCTGATTTACAACCCGCCGTTGCTGGACATTCTGCCGATGTACGTGCTGTTCATGCTGGCAAGCCCGCTCGCGCTGACTCTCGGCCTGCGCTGGCGGCGGTATGGATGGACTATCGTGTTCGGCGTCAGCCTGCTGCTCTGGGTCTTCGCGCAGTTCGAGCTTGACCGCGGCTTCTATGCGTGGATCACGTCGAAGTCCGTCGTTGTCCCGCTGCATCAAACCGGCGCGTTTGAGCTGGCCGCGTGGCAGTTCCTATGGATCTTCGGGCTTTGGATGGGATCGAGCATGCAGGCCGGTGAGAACGTAGACCATGATGAAATTGAAAAAACCAAATTTCAGTCGACGCGCATCCTCTTACTGCTCGCGCTGGCGATTGTTATCGGCTGCATGATCTGGCGCCACGTCGTGGGGCAGGCCCCGTTCGGCGCGCGCGCGGATCTGAATCTGCTTTTCGATAAATGGCAGCTCGGCCCTTTTCGCTTGATCAACTTCTTCGCGATGATGATTGTGGTGATGCACTTCGGCCCCCGAGTGACGCGTGTGAGGCGCTTTCGCTTTCTCGAAGTGCTCGGCAACGCGTCGCTACCGGTGTTTTGTGCGCATCTGGTATGTGCACTGCTGATGCTTGCGCTGGTGGGCGATAAGCGCGGGCAAATGCCGCTGCAGCACGAGGTGATGATACTGCTGGGCACAGTCGCCGTGCTTTACGTGGTTGCTTTCGTCGCGGCGAAGGTGCCCGCGTCGAAAGCTGCGCTACCGAAGAAGCCTGGGCCGGATGATCGACGCCCAGAGCTCGTACCCGGCCTCGTTAAGGTGCAGAGCATCCGCACGGAATAGCTCGGGACGCGGCACTCCTTTCTTGTCGAGCATCGGCGTGAACACGTCGATGTATTCGATGTTCTTCTTCCCCTTTGCGTACGCCTCGATCAAGCCATTGGCTTCGCGCGCGTTGTCGAGATAGATGCGACGCGACGGGCTTGGTTTTATCGACACGAATGCGACCCGCGTCTCGGGCAACGCCTGGTGCACTTCCTTGACGAACGCGATGAACTGGTCGCGGATGTATTCGGGCGAGCGGCCCGCTGCGAGGTCGTTGTCGCCCGCGTAGAGCACGACCACCTTCGGCGCGTAGCCGATCACAAGCCGCTGCACATGCTCGACGCAGTCCGAAAGCTGCGATCCGCCGAAGCCACGCTTGATCAGCATCGGCATCTCGAATTGGCCTTCAAGCTTTTCCCACAGCCGGATCGAAGAGCTGCCGACGAACAAAATTCCGCCCCGCTCGGGCGGCTTGACCTTATCGGCCGCCGCAAACGCCGCGAAGTCTTCGTCCCAGCGTTGAGCTAGCACGGCTGGCGCGGCCAGCGCCAGCAGGGTCAGCAAGAGAAGTCGCTTCATCCTGGCCATTTTAGTCTGGTCAGCAGAAAGATTCCCGGCAATACTGCCGGCGTGCCTTACATGAAATCCTCGGGCGCCAGCGGCCCCAGCAGCTGAACCTGCAAGCGACGCGAGAAGCTCGCGGGTTCACTGCGTAATACGCCGCCATCGTTCGGATCGGGCGATGCCCATGCGAGTCCGGCGTCGTCGAGCAGCATGCGCCAGACACGGTCGCTCGATGCAAGTCGGTCGAATGCCTGCACGACCTGCATCGCCAGAACCGGGCTATCGACGAGGATTCCGAGTTCGCTGTTGTACCAGGCAGAGCGCGGATCGAAGTTCATCGAGCCGATCATCACGAAGCGCCGGTCCATCACCAACGCCTTCGCGTGCAAACTCGCCTCGCTTCCCGGCGGCGACGATCCCGTCGACGTGCGTCCGCCGATGTCGGTGTTGGCGGTGGGCTTTAGCTCGAACAGTTGCACGCCCTGTTTGATCAGCTGCGGCCGGTATTTCGCGTACCCGGCATGCACCAACGGCACATCGGTCGCCGCCAGCGAGTTGGTCAGAACGCGCACCGTCACGCCTCGATCCACCAAGCTATTCAGCAGGCTCGTGCCGGATCGGCCAGGCACGAAGTACGGCGACACCAGCAGCAGCGTGCTGGTCGTCTTGCGCAGTTGCTCTGCTACCTCGGTCAGCACGTAACTTTCAACTTCCGGTGTCTTGTTCGCGTCGAACTTCGAGACCGGGTCGACCACCGCGTGCGCGATCGCCCACACGATCGAGCGCTTGCCTGCGAGTAGCTCCCCCACGGGATCACTCTTGCGCAGAGACTCGCCATAGGACGACGCCCGGATCTCGCGAATGCGACTTTCAAACTGCGCGAGTCCGCTCGCAATTTTCTCCTGCTGCGCTAGCGCAGCCAACGGCAACGCCCATTCGCTGTTCCAGTAACGGTCGAAACTGCGCGATACCTCGCGAGTGACCGGACCGAACGTCAGTATGTCCAGATCGGCAAATACCGTTTCGCTTGGTCCGCTGAAATACTTGTTGCCTAGATTGCGCCCGCCGGTGATCGCGCCGACGTTGTCCGCGATCCACGCCTTGTTGTGCATCCTTCGGTTCAGCCTCTCACCGTCAGCGATGAACTCGAGCAATCGCGCCGGCCCGAAACTGCGCCCGGCAAATGGATTGAAGATGCGTACCTCAACGCCGGGCACCGATGCGAGCAGCGCCAAATCGGAGTGCTGGCCGGGCGTGTTCAAGTCGTCTACGAGCAAGCGCACGCGCACCCCACGGCGAGCTGCATCGGCCAGTTCGCCGAGCAATAACGTGCCACTTTCGTCGACCGAGATCGCGTAGTACTGGACGTCCAACGTGCGTGTGGCCTGCCGCGCCAGCGCAGTACGGGCCGAAAACGCCTCGATGCCCTGGCCCAGCAGGAACAATCCCGATTGGCCACGGGGTGCCCGCATTGCCGCGACCTGTCTTCCGAGCGGTGTCGTCTCGGGCGCGGTGATCGCGTAGGAAGGAATGACCGGCACCTGCGGCTTCGGAGCGGTCGCGCATCCGGTCAAAACGGTCAGAGCGGCCGTCAGGCACCAGCGGGGCAACGACAGGCGAAATAGTGAGTTCATATCGTCAGTATCGTGCGAGCAGTCGTGCGCAATCCCATCGCACCTGAACGCAAATACCCGTATTTCGGAGGACCGCCACGACGAATATCAAGCGAGTGGCGGGGATACGGAGGGACGCCGAGCGGCATCCGCAAAGGCACGCAATCGCGGGCGGCAAACACCACCACCTTAAGCGTTCAACGCCGCACTCGCTTTGTGAAGACGTGGACGCTCATCTGGTGCAGCACCTCGAATCAATCGGGCGCAATTGCTTGCAGCGGTTCGGCGTGTTCCGCATCGAATCGTTCAACGTCGGCGGCCGACAACGTCGCGCCAACCCCGCACGTTATCGATCGTCTTGAATTGCATCGGGGCTAAGCAAGCGAGATCCGGAAGCGAAGTCCATCCCTGCTTTTGAACTGTTGAGGTTTCACAAAGTGTTCAACCAACACGCCACCGTTTGCTTCGATGACTCGTCGTGAAGCGACATTGGATGGGTCAGTAGTGATCTCAACATAGGCAAGCCCTGTTTCAGTTCTTGCCTCTGGCAGCATCTGCTTCAGCGCGTGCGTGGCGTAACCCTTCCCTTGTTTCCATGGAACAACTTCGTACCCGATGTGCCCCAAACAATGCGGAGGCAAAACAGGGGTTCCCGGCTGCCACCGGAGGTTGATCAAGCCACAGAACTCGCCGTCCCACATCCAGCGGCTGTAGCCCGGAAGTCGAGGCACCGTGGAGCCATCCGGGAGAGTGAACGGAGCGCCCTTGGCTTCGCGATCGACCAGCCCTGCAAGAAAGGCGGCGTGATCATTGCTGATCTTTTGCAGTTCTTCGCGTATTGCTTCCTCGCGCTTACGGTTCGGAGACCAACCGCGTTCCAGCGCATCGATATAACTGGGCAGGTGTTCCTCCGATGGCCAAACAAGGTGCATCACGCGGCTTTTAGCGCGACCACCCCGACAACCACAGCCCCCACTCCAGCCCAGCGTTGAAGCGTCAACTTTTCTTTCAGCAAGCGTGCCCCGATCAGCGTGGCAAACAGCACCGATGTTTCGCGCAGCGATGCGACCAGAGCCACCGGCGCCTTGGTCATAGCCCAAACCGATATGGCGTAAGCGCCGGCCGACAGCGTGCCGCCGATAAGGCCGTGCCAGCGTCGGTCGATCAGCGCGGCTACGAACGTTCGCCGTCGCGTTATGAGCATGTAGATTGAAAATGGAATTGCGTCGAGCACAAATAGCCAGACGATGTATGCCCACGCATTGCCGGCCAGGCGCGCGCCGGTGCCGTCGATGATGGTGTAAACCGCGATCACTGCGGCGTTGCCGAGTGCGAAGCTGACCGCGCGTCCGTGTCCCGCAAGCACCGGTGCGTTGTCGGTCCGGCGCAGTGCCAGTGCGATGACGCCGATTGAAATCATCAGCATGCCGAGCCAGCTCATCGGCCCGGGTAACTCGCGCAGCCAGACGATGCCGATCACCGCGGTGATCAGCGGTGCCACGCCGCGCATCAGCGGATAGACCAGCGATAACTCGCCGCTGCGGTACGCGTTCACCATTAGGAAGTAGTAGGCAAGGTGCGTGAGAATCGAGCCGAAGATGTACGGCCAACTCTCCGGCCTCGGCACCGGGACTACGAATAGGAGCGGAACGGCGATCAGACCAGCGCCAGCGACGATCGTCGCGGTGTCCAGCAGCACGTCGCTGCCGCCTTTGATCATCGCGTTCCACGATGCGTGCAACAGCGCTGCGAGCAGCACTGCAAGCGTGATTTCGAGGCTCAAAGAACTAGCTCAAAGGGGAACCACTGCGTCGGCCGCGGTATACGAAAGATCCAGCGCCTTGGCGACCGCCTTGTAGGTCACCTTGCCGGCTGCGATGTTCAGTCCGGCCTTCAGGTGCGGATTTTCAGACAGCGCCCGGCGCCAGCCTTTGTTCGCCAGCTGCAGCGCGAACGAGAGCGTGGCGTTATTAAGCGCATACGTCGACGTGCGCGGCACCGCGCCCGGCATGTTGGCA
>DATLOA010000240.1:0-5188 GCA_035536515.1 Burkholderiaceae bacterium
GTCGGAGATTTGCTGCGGCGTCCAGACCGAATATGTTCCCATCACCATGCCGGCGTTGCCGTTGATCGCGGTCTGAATTCGTCCGCGGATCGCAGCTTCGTTAAGCCCCGGAAAGCGCTGGTCTCGAAACGTACCGGCGAACCCGTGACAGTCCTGGCAGCTCAGCTGCGCGCCGCCGATCAGGGTTTTCTGGACATAAAGCGTTCCGCCGTTAGTTGAATTTCCGGCTTGCGCAAGCGCGTTGGTCGCGGTGAAGGCAACGACGGCCAGCAGAGAATTGAGGAATGAGCGAAACAGCTTGCGGTGATTCAGCATAGGGGGCGAAACCAGTGAGTCCGATAGAGAACCAGTCTATCGGCGCCCCCAGATGTTGACCGTCAGGCGAACGGCTTAGCGCCTGCCACGCAAACGCAGTAATTCAGCGGCTATGCGTGCGCTTCTCGCTCGATAAGAGCGCGCTTGCGCTCGACTCCCCAGCGGTACCCGCATAGCGAGCCGTCATTGCGAATGACACGGTGACACGGGATCGCAACGGCGAGTGGATTTGCACCGATGGCCGCGCCTACCGCACGCAATGCCCTCGGTGCGCCAATTCGGTTTGCAACTTGCGTATAGCTCACCGTCTTACCCGCCGGTATTTCGCGCAAGGCCTGCCACACGCGCTGCTGGAACGCAGTGCCGCGCACGTCAAGCGGAAGATCCAGGCCGAGAGCCGGTGCCTCTACGAATCCAACGACCTGAGCGACGAGCCGCTCGAACTGCGCGTCCCCGCCGATCAGATGGGCACGTGGGAATCGATCCTGCAGATCGCGCGCCAGCGCATCGGGATCGTCGCCGATCAGGATTGCGCACACGCCTCGCTCGCTCGTGGCGACCAAGATCGAGCCGAGAGAGCACTCGCCGATGGCGAAACGAATTTCCATATTCGCGCCGCCGGCGCGGTATGCGCTCGGTGTCATCCCAAGCACACCGTTTGACTGTTCGTAGAAGCGTCCATTGGAGTTGTACCCCGCGCCATAAATTGCCTCGGTCACCGTTCCGCTACGGCGAAGCTCGGCTTTGACTCTTCTGGTGCGATGCGCTGTTGCGTACTGCTTCGGAGTCACTCCCGTGATCGCTTTAAACAGTCGGTGCAAGTGGAACGGGCTGAGTCCGGCACGCGTCGCGAGATGCTCCAGCGTGGGAGTGTGCTCGGCGCTTTCGATCATGCGGCAAAGCTCGGCGACCGTCGCCGCGTGCTGCTCCGATAGCGGAAGCTGATCGGGCTTGCAGCGCTTGCAGGGGCGAAAGCCTGCGCGCTCGGCAGCATCGGCGGTTGCGTGAAACTCCACATTTTCGGGCCGCGCGGCGCGTGCCGCGCACGACGGGCGGCAGTACACGCCGGTGCTCTTCACCGAGTAGAAAAAAGTGCCGTCAGCCTGTGCATCGCGCACGACCACTGCGGCCCAACGGGGATCGTTAACGGTCGCCGTCGCCAGCACTCCGGATTTCGTCATGTTCACCGCGCCTCTGAGTTCAATCTCAACGACCGAACTCTAGGCTTGCGGAAAGGACATAGCACTCCGGGCCTTGCGATTGAATTCGCAAACCCGGTGTCACTTGTTCTTGCCCTTTCCATGACCTTTACCTGGTCCCCCGTGCGCTTGCCGGTAGTGCGGCACATAGACGTTGTTGTACCAATCGTCCCTGACAAAGTATGCGGGGCGATTGCAGGCATCGTATTTGTGGCAGTGCTTGCTCCATTTTTTCGCATGGCCGGGAGGTACGTGCAAGTAGACCGGCTGCAGCGGCTGCGCTTGAACCTGCTGCACGATGACCGGCTGCGCATAAATGACTCGAGGGGGCGGTGCGTTGCCGATGTCGATGCGGCCGTAGAAGCCCGGCTGTCCGACGTTGACCGAGACGCCAACGTCCGCACCGAACGCCGGAAGAGCCGCGGCGGCTAACAACGTTGAAAGCAGATAGCGTTTCATGTGACTCCTTTGGGTTGAATCGCATACGGCTTAACGTCATCCGATGATGCCGGTAAACCCCTACCCACGGTATGCCGAATCAGTCAACCCGATTCAGCCGGGTCAAAATCGAGTTCGACCTTCGCGCCGCTCGGGTCGTGGCAGAACAATTGCCATGTGCCCGCGCCGCGCTGGCGTCGCAGCTCGTAGTCAATCTTCTTAGCATCGAGCTTCGCTTTGACGTCTGCCAGGCCGCTTGCCGAAAACGCCATGTGATCAATCACACCCGCACGTTGCGGAGGTACACCGCGCCCGGCGATGACGTGCAACACGGCTGACTCGCCTGCATATAACCAAGCACCGGGAAAACCGAGATCCGGACGCGGGCCTGGCTTCAGTCCGAGCAAGTCGACGTAAAACCCGAGCGTCTTGTCGAGATCGTCGGTGAGAACGGTGAAATGGTTCATTGCGTGAATCATGATGACCCTTTCAACGTAACGCGGTGTAGTTTGCCGGGATGAATTCGTACCCCTTGCCGGCTGCGCGCAAGTGGCCGATGCCGGGGAAAGGCAAATGCGCAGCGGCGACCCAGTGACCGCGCTTGGCGGCATCGGCGTATTGCGCCTTGCGCTGCGCAGCCGCGGCCTTGGAGTCGGTGTCGAACTTGATCGTGACCGAAGGCTCCGGAAACTGCACCGCGGCCGCGTGCATCAGATCGCCCCACAGCACCAAGCGCTGCCCCTTGCTCTCAACCACATAGATGCTATGCCCCGGTGTGTGCCCGCGCGTGGCGACTGCCTTGACGCCCGGCATCAGATCGGTGTTGCCGTTAAACGGCTTGAATTTACCTGCGGCGATGTATGGATTGATCGACGCCATCGCACCCTCAAAAAACGGCTTCGCGTCTTTCGGCGCCGCGTCCATGTTGGCTTTGCTCAGCCAAAAATCGGCGTCGTGCTGGTCGACACGCACGATCGCGTTCGGGAATGCAATTTGATTGTTGGCGACAAGTCCGCCGACATGATCGACGTGCAGGTGCGTGATATAGATCTCATCGACCTGCTCGGGTTGGTAGCCGGAGGCTTTCAGGTTCGCCATCAGCTTACCGACCGTTGGGCCGAACAGGTTGCCAGAGCCGGCGTCGACTAGCACGAGCTTGGCGCCGGTGTTGATCAGGTAGGCGTTGACGGAAGCTTCGACCGGATCTTTCAGATGCGCCTTTGCCAGGGCGCTGCGAACCTTCGGTGCGCTGGTGTTGGTCAACAGCTGCTCCATGTGCAGGTCAACCGTGCCGTCCGACAGTGCGGTGACTTCGAAGTCGCCGAGCATCATGCGGTAATAACCCGGCGCCGACGTTTTCAGCTGAGGCGCGGCCGCCACGGCAATCGAAGCAGCGAATGGCAAGAAGAGGCTGAGCAAAGCGGCACATGCGCTTCGCACTACGATTTTAGGATTCATTGGTATTCCTTCCCATGGATGGCAGAGGATAGCCGCCCGATTCGTGCGAAGCTATCCGACGTGATGACTGTACCGCTGCGAAACATTCTGTCGCTGCACGATTTTGAGCTGGCAGCGCGAAGACATCTGCCGCGGCCGATACTCGGCTACGTCGCAGGCGGGGCCGAGGACACGGTCGCGTTGCGGAGCGCGGCGGCGGCATATCAGCAATGGTCGTTCGTGCCGCGCGTGCTGGTGGATGTCTCGCAGCGCTCACAAACGGTCGAGTTATTCGGCGAAACATACGCGTCGCCATTCGGAATCGCGCCGATGGGCATCAGCGCGCTAATTGCTTACCAAGGCGATCTCGTGTTGGCGCGCGCTGCCGAGGCCGCGAACATTCCGATGATCGTCAGCTCGACCGCGTTGACGCGGCTCGAAGACGTGCGCGCCGCGGCACCGCGCTCGACCTGGTTTCAGGCGTACCTGCCGGGCGATGCGGGGAAGATTGAAGCAATGGTGCATCGAGTTCAGGCAGCGGGGTATCGCACGCTGGTGCTGACCGTCGATGTCGCCACACTGCCGAGCCGTGAGAACAACATTCGCGTTGGCTTCACCATGCCGTTACGGCCCAGCGTCCGGCTTGCGTGGGACGGGATCGTTCGCCCGCGCTGGACGATAGGAACGCTGCTACGGAGTTTGATCAATCGTGGCATGCCGCACTTCGAAAATTCCAGCGCCGTGCGCGGTGTTCCAATTTTTTCAAGTGCCGCGGTGCGCGAGTTTGGCGCGCGCGACACGCTGTCGTGGACGCACGTCGATCAGATCCGGCGGCTATGGCGTGGCAAGCTCGTGCTGAAAGGAGTGTTGGCGGCGGAAGACGCGCGCATCGCCGCCGATCGAGGCGTCGACGGCGTCATCGTTTCGAGCCACGGTGGGCGCCAACTCGACGCAGCGATTGCGCCGCTGCACGCACTGCCGGCAATCGTGCGGGCCAAGGGCTCGATGAAGGTGATGATCGACAGCGGGATTCGCCGCGGCAACGATGTTTTAAAAGCCATCGCGCTTGGCGCCGACTTCGCTTTCATCGGGCGTCCGTTTATCTATGCCGCCGCAATCGGCGGACAAGCGGGCGTCACGCACGCGATTCGTCTGTTGTCGCACGAGATTCAGCAGGACATGGCGTTGCTCGGGCTGAATTCGTTGCGTGAGTTGAGCCCAAGCGCGTTGACGGAATGCCGCTTCGCGTTATCTTTAGAGCACGCTTAGGGCATGCTCGCCGGGGACGAGAACGGTCTGTTGGCATCTACCACGAACATAACGAGTGCATTCAGATCGCTCGTGCCACTGCTGAAGACCTCCATCGGCATATCGGCCCCATGTCCATTCATCGTTGTGCCCGCCTCGACGTGGCTGACTCCGTGCGGGGTCTTTTGACCTAATCGGCCCGACAGCACATAGAAGGCTTCGGACCCGGGGTGCGTGTGCACCGGCGTCTTCGCTCCAGGTGGTCCGAACGAGTTGTTAATACGCAGTAGATACTCTGTTGCGGTGATCAATGGCACCGGACCCACCTCGGCAACTTTGTTTGCACCGGCTGTCGAGCCGCCTTTAGCGCCAAGCGTAAAAAGCCAGGCTTTGCCAGCCACCTCGACTGCGAGCGCGGTCTCGCCGGCGGCACTCTGTGCCTGCGCCAGCGTGGGAAAGTTTTCGACCCGCCAGTAGAGCTCTCCCGCTGGAAGCTGCTTGAGCTTTTTCTCGGCAACCGGCTTGACGACGAATTCCTGCTTTGGCGTGGT
>DATLOA010000241.1:0-5922 GCA_035536515.1 Burkholderiaceae bacterium
GTCACGCACCGGCTTATCAATCAGCAGCGGAAACGGATTGATCGCACCGAGAGCACGGCGATAAACGCCGTAGTGCAGGTGCGGCGGCGTTCCGCGCGCGTTGCCCGTCGTGCCGACGGTGCCGAGCATGGCGCCGGCAACGATCCGTTGCCCGGCCTTGATGTCGGCGACACTGTTCAAATGCGCGTAGTAATGGCGGTCGCCGCCCGGACCCAACACCCAAACGACGGTGCCGCCCAAACTGTTCTCCCCGATGCGCGCGACGATGCCGCGCGTGCTCGACACCACCGGCGTGCCGCGCGGCGCAAAAATGTCGACGCCCTGATGCGTTCGATCACCCGGGCGTGGCGCACCGAACGTATCGCGCACCGCGCGCATCGACACTCCATGCACCGGCACCGGCAGCGCGCGCGGCGGCTCTTCGGCGAGCAACTTGCCGACATACATCATGTTCTTCACCCACGGCCAAGCGAAATGACCCACCAGAACCACGACCGCTGTGGCAACCAGCCACCGGATCGCAGCGCTCATTTAGCGTTCCTCCGCGTCGACGAATAAGCACATGCCGGATTGACAGCCTTACGGCGAGTCGGTTGGGGCATCATCTCCGGCTCACTGATTGAAGAGCCGCATCCCGTGATTCGCCTGCTTTTTTCCTTGCTCATGTTTGGCTCGGCCGCCGTGCACGCGCAGCCACTTCTCGCGCCTGCAGAGTTGGCCGGCAAGCTGGGCGATTCAAAGTTGCGCATCGTCGATATCCGAGACGGCCAAGCCGGCAAGTCCGCTTACGACGCCGGCCACATCGCAGGTGCTCAGCATGCGTCGTACGCACAGTGGCGCGGGCCGGCAGAGAGTCCAGGCACGCTACCCACCACCGACGCGCTGAAAGCGCTCATTCAACAGCTCGGCATCGACTCGACCACGCCGGTTGTTGTGGTGGTCGAAGGCAAAAGCTCGACCGACTTCGGTGCAGCCGCTCGCGTTTACTGGACATTGAAAGCTGCCGGTATTCCAAAATTGTCGGTATTGAACGGCGGTATGACAGCGTGGCGAGCCGCGGGTTTGCCGCTATCGACCGAAACTTCGCTGCGCGCGCCGTCAACGTTTCAGGTCAAGCTCAACCCGCGCTTTATCGCGACGCGTGACGAAGTCGTGCAGGTGGTGAATAGCGGATCCGCGCGCCTTCTCGACGCGCGACCCGCCGCGTATTTTGTTGGTGAGACGCGCCACACCGCCGCCAAGACGCCAGGAACGATTGTCGGCGCCAAGAATGTGAGTCACGAAGTCTGGTTCACCCGCGACGCCAGGCTGCTTCCTGCTGACGACATCAAACGTGCTGCACACCAGGCCGGCGTAAACACTGACCAGCCGACGATTTCGTTTTGCAACACCGGACACTGGGCCGCGACCAATTGGTTCGTACTCTCCGAGCTGCTGGGTCACGAAAACGTCAAGCTGTACCCCGAATCGGTTGTCGAGTGGTCAAACGCCGGGTTGGCGATGGACAACATACCCGGCCGGCTGCAGCAGTTCTGGACGCAGCTGAAGGTCGCCAGCGGAGCGCCGTGATGGCGGCCGCGATGGAAACCGCTGCCGACGGCGCGTTGGTGCGCGGTCAGCTTCGCGCCATCTCGCGCGCAGCGAGCTCGCCACTGATTATCGGCGCTGTCGTCGCGTGGCTCGCGATCACTTGGGCGGTCGGGCTGCGACAGGGGCTTCTTTATCTGGTCGGTATCGGCTTCGGAGCCTGCTTGGCAGCGGTGTCGTTCGGTTTTACCACCGGCTGGCGTATTTGGATTCGCGAACGCGACCCGACCGGTTTTCTGGCGCAATTTCTGGCGATCGGGCTGGCGATGTTGGTCTCGATCCCGCTGATTGCTGCGCACGAAGAGCTGTCCGGCGCGTTCGCGCCGTTGTCGGTGAGCCTGGTGATCGGCGCGTTCATATTCGGCGCCGCGATGCAGGTGGCCGACGGCTGCGGATCGGGCACGTTGTACAAAGCGGGGCTCGGCAACGGATTTTCGTTGGCGGTACTGCCCGGCTTTGTCGCGGGAAGCTTTTTGGGCGCTGCGCATCTCGATCGCTGGCTCGCGCTCGGCAGCTTACCGCCGGTGTCGCTGCCGCAAGAGTTCGGTGTCGGCGTGACACTGGTCGTGCAGCTTGCGGTGCTGGGCGCGCTCGGCGCGTGGCTTTGGCGCAAGCGCAAGCGTACCGATGCGAACTGGCAGGGGCGTGGAATTTATGTTGCGGCAGTATTGATCGCCGTGTTCGGCGTGCTTAATCTGATCATTGCCGGACAGCCGTGGGGCATCGTCTATGGGCTTGGCCTATGGGGCGCAAAGATCGCCACCTGGTTCGGCGCCGATCTGACGGCCAATGCGTACTGGGGCCGCGCGGCGCAGCAGCTGCATATCGAATCGTCATTGCTCACCGATGTCACTTCGGTGACTAACATCGGGCTGCTGATTGGCGCGCTGATCGCTGCAAATTTTCGCGGCCTCGCTCGGCCTCGGCCTGCGACGACCGCGAGCGCGAAGCAATGGCTGGCCGCGATCGTTTCCGGCTTGGTCCTTGGATATTCGGCGCGGCTTGCGTTCGGCTGCAACGTCGGCGCTTACTTTGCCGGCATTTCGACGGGCAGCCTGCACGGATGGGTGTGGTTCGCGGCGGCGTTTGCAGGCTCGTTCGTGGGCATTCCGCTGCGTGAACGGCTTGGGCTTAGAGGGCGCGCATGAAGCTAACGCGCCCTGCAATTTTCGCGATCACGTTTTGGACGGTCGCGCTCGCCTTCGTCGCGATCGACTGGTCGCGGGCGACGCCGCATAACCGGTTTGACGAGCCGCCACCATGGCAGCTCGGCCAGGAAAAAGTCGAAGGCGCAGGTCACTGCGCAGCGCCGCTCGCCGCTAAATAGCAGCGGCCGCTTCAGCGGGCAAGAACCCTTCGATCGACAGATACCGCTCGCCGGTGTCGTAATTGAAGCCGAGCACGCGGGCGTTGCTCTTCAGTTCGGGCAGCTTCTTCGCGATCGCCGCGAGTGCCGCACCTGATGAGATGCCCACCAGAACGCCCTCTTCACGCGCGGAGCGGCGCGCCATCTCGCGCGCTTCTTCGGCTTCGACCAGGATCACGCCGTCGAGCAATTCCTTTTTGAGATTGTTCGGGATGAAGCCGGCACCGATGCCTTGAATCGGATGCGGCGACGGCTTACCGCCCGAAATCACCGGCGATGCGGCGGGCTCCACTGCGAAAACCCTCAACTGCGGCCACTTCGGTTTCAGCACCTGTGCCATCGCGGTGATATGGCCGCCGGTGCCTACACCGGTAATCACCGCATCGACTCCTTCTGGAAAATCGCGCAGCACTTCCTGAGCAGTGGTGCGTACGTGCACGTCGATATTGGCAGGATTGTCGAACTGTTGCGGCATCCACGCGCCCTTTGTTTCCGCTACGAGCTGCTTGGCACGCTCAATCGAACCCGGCATCCCTTTCTCGCGCGGCGTGAGCTCAAATTTTGCCCCGTAGGCGAGCATCAAGCGGCGCCGCTCGATCGACATGCTATCCGGCATCACCAGGATCAGCGGATAGCCTTTGACGGCGGCGACCATAGCGAGGCCGATGCCGGTATTACCCGAGGTCGGCTCGATGATCGTCCCGCCCGGCTTCAGTTGACCAGACGCTTCCGCGGCTTCGACCATCGACAGCGCGATGCGGTCCTTAATCGAGGCGCCCGGATTCGCACGCTCCGACTTGATCCATACCTCGGCTTGTGGGGAAATGTCGTTGAACAGCTTGTTGACACGGATGATCGGAGTGTCACCGATCGTTTCGAGAATATTGTTTGCGCGCATGCGTCGTAGTTAGCAATGGGTGTGCCGCATCCGAGACGCTAGCGCCTCTTCTATAAGCTCGCGCCGATGGACCTTGCGATCAGCTTCGACGATGTGCGCGGCGCGGCGACGCGGTTGCACGGCGTTGCGCACCGCACTCCGGTGACCACATCGAGTACTGCTAACGAACGCACCGGTGCAAGGCTTTTTTTTAAATGTGAAAACCTGCAGCGGATGGGGGCATTCAAGTTTCGCGGGGCATATAACGCGCTGTCGCAATTCACGCCGCAGCAGCGTCGCGCCGGCGTTGTCGCATTCTCGTCGGGCAATCACGCGCAGGCCATCGCATTGTCGGCACGTTTGCTCGACATTCCAGCGACCATTTTGATGCCGACCGACGCCCCGCAGATGAAGGTTGATGCAACGCGTGGTTACGGCGCAGAAGTCAAACTCTTCGACCGCTACAAGGAAGACCGCGAGGCGATCGGCCGGGCATTGGCCAGCGAGCACGGCATGACGCTGATTCCGCCATTTGACCATCCGCATGTGATGGCCGGTCAAGGCACCGCCGCGCTTGAACTGGTCGAGCAAGTGGGCCAGCTTGACGTCTTGCTCGTGTGCGTCGGCGGCGGCGGGCTGATCTCCGGTTGCGCCATCGCAGCCAAGCATTCGTTGCCGGACTGCCGAATCATCGGCGTCGAGCCTGCCGCCGGTAACGACGTGCAGCAATCACTCCGCCGCGGCGCGATCGTTCATATCGACGTTCCACGTACCATCGCCGATGGTGCGCAGACACAGGCGCCTGGGCACTTCACGTTCCCAGTGATTAAGGCGCTGGTTGATGATGTACTGACCGTGACCGATCAACAGCTCGTTTCGACGATGCGCTTTTTTGCCGAGCGCATGAAGATGGTGGTCGAGCCGACGGGCTGCCTCGCGGCAGCTGCCGCACTTGAAGGCTTGCTCGACGTGCGCGGACAAAAGGTAGGCGTCATTCTGAGCGGCGGCAATATCGACGTTGAACGCTACGCGACGCTACTAGGCAGCCTTTAGTAATTGTCGCAGCGCTGCTCGGCAGACCGCCGAGCATCAAATTGCCGCCGTGCATCACCCCTTTCCAATCGTTTTGAACGTGCGTGCCTCCCTAGGATGTTCGTGCCTCTGGAGGTTTCATGCGCGTCATTCGCACCATCGCCGTTGCCGTTGCGTTTGCCGGATGCATATCGCACGCCAGCGCGACTGAGCTTGACGGCACGATCGTCGGGGTGGCCGACGGCGATACAGTCACGCTGCTCGACGCTTACAACACGCAGCACCGGATTCGGTTGGACGGCATCGATGCACCTGAACGTACACAACCCTATGGTCAGCGAGCCCGGCAATCGCTGGCGTCGCTGGCTCATGGTCGTCTAGCGCGTGCCGACTGTCCGAAGGTCGATCGCTATGGGCGCGCGGTGTGCCGCGTAATTGTCGACGGTATCGATGTCGGCCTCGAGCAGGTCCGGCGCGGCTACGCATGGCACTACGTTAAGTACGCGCATGAGCAGCGCGCCTCCGATCGCGAAAAATATGCGCGTGCCGAAAGCGACGCGCGCTCGGCTAGCGCCGGCCTATGGTCATTCAGCGATCCCGTTCCGCCATGGGACTACCGCCGCGCACCGCGCAGCTGAGATTTAGCCGCTTAGCCGCGTCGATCTCTTAGCAGCGATAAAAACTCGCCGCGCAAATTCGGATCCTTTAGAAAAGATCCGCGCATAACACTGTTGATCATTTTAGAATCGTTGTCCTTGACGCCGCGCCACTGCATGCAGAAGTGATCGGCCTCCATCACGAGCGCCAGCCCGTCCGGATTCATCGAGGCCTGCAGTAAATCGGCCAGATGCGTTACCGCTTCTTCCTGAATCTGCGGCCGGCTCATCACCCAGTCGGCGAGCCGCGAATACTTCGACAGGCCAATCAGGTTTGAATCCTCATTAGGCAGCACGCCGATCCACAGCTTGCCGAGGATCGGACACAGATGATGCGAGCACGCGCTGCGGATCGTGATCGGCCCGATGATCATCAGCTCATTCAGCTGCTCAACGTTCGGAAA
>DATLOA010000242.1:0-5416 GCA_035536515.1 Burkholderiaceae bacterium
TTGGCACCCGCCCCTTTACACACGTCGCACGTTTCCCAGCTCGGCACGCGAATGTCCGTTGCATAACCGTTGGCAGCCTGTTCGAGCGTGAGGTCCATGGTGTAGCGAAGGTCGGCGCCGCGATAGACCGCGCTGCGCCCGCCTGCACCGGCGCGACCCCCTGCGCCGGCGCCAAAAATGTCGCCGAAAATGTCGCCGAATGCATCCGCAAAGCCGCCGAACCCCTCGGCGCCCGCGCTACGACCAAAGCCGCCCATATTCGGATCGACTCCCGCGTGGCCGAAGCGGTCGTACGCCGCTTTCTTCTGCGGGTCCGACAGCATCTCGTAGGCTTCCTTGGCTTCCTTAAATTTTTCTTCGGAAGCCTTCGACGACTTGTCATCACCCTTACCTTGATTGCGATCAGGGTGATACTTCATCGCCTGCTTGCGATAAGCCTTTTTGATGTCGTCGTCCGAGGCGTCTTTGGTGACGCCTAGCACGTCGTAGTAATCCCGCTTAGCCATTTCCCCTCAATTCCTAAACGCAAAACGCCGAGTTGAACGGAATCATCCGCTCGAACTCGGCGACTCAAACGTAGAAAAACTATCCGCGTTTGACCTCTTTAAAGTCTGCGTCGACGACATCGTCATTGTTGGCGCCGGCTTCAGCGGTAGCCGCCTCAGGTTGCGGCTCCGCCCCCGCACCGCCCGCCTGCTGCGCATCGGCATACATTTTCTCGCCGAGTTTTTGCGACGCCGTCATCAGCGCCGCAGTCTTCGCCTCGATCGCATCTTTGTCGTCAGCCTTCAATGCGTCTTCAACTTCCTTGATCGCGACTTCGATCTTTTCCTTGTCGCCGGCATCAAGCTTGTCACCATGCTCGGTCAGTGACTTGCGGATCTGATGCACGCTCGAATCGGCCGCGTTGCGCGCCTGCGCCAGCTCGAAGCGCTTGTGATCTTCGGCCTTGTTCGCTTCGGCGTCCTTAACCATCGCCTGAATCTCGGCTTCGGTCAGACCCGAGTTCGCCTTGATCGTGATCTTGTTTTCCTTGCCGGTCGCCTTGTCCTTGGCGCCGACGTGCAGGATACCGTTGGCGTCGATATCGAACGCGACTTCGATTTGCGGCAAACCGCGCGGCGCCGGTGCGATGCCTTCGAGGTTGAACTCGCCAAGCAGCTTGTTGCCGCCGGCCATCTCACGCTCACCCTGATAGACCTTGATAGTCACCGCCGGCTGGTTGTCGTCGGCCGTCGAGAAGGTTTGTTGAAACTTGGTCGGGATCGTCGTGTTCTTCTGGATCATCTTGGTCATCACGCCGCCCAGCGTCTCGATGCCGAGCGACAGCGGGGTAACGTCAAGCAACAACACGTCCTTGCGCTCACCCGACAACACCTGACCCTGGATCGCGGCGCCGACGGCGACCGCCTCGTCAGGATTCACATCCTTGCGCGGTTCCTTGCCAAAGAACTCCTGCACCTTTTCCTGCACCTTCGGCATGCGCGTCATGCCGCCGACCAGGATGACATCGTCGATGTCGGTCGTCTTGACACCGGCATCTTTGATTGCAGTCTTGCAAGGCTCGATCGTCTTTGCGATCAGCTCTTCGACCAGCGACTCCAATTTGGCGCGAGTGAGTTTTATATTTAAATGCTTCGGACCGGAAGCATCTGCCGTCACGTACGGCAGATTGATGTCTGTCTGCTGGCTGGACGACAACTCGATCTTGGCTTTCTCGGCGGCGTCTTTAAGACGCTGTAAAGCGAGCACATCCTTGCCGAGATCGACGCCCTGTTCTTTCTTGAACTCGCCGATGATGTAATCGATGATGCGTTGATCGAAATCCTCGCCGCCAAGGAAAGTATCGCCATTGGTCGAAAGCACTTCGAATTGCTTTTCACCGTCGACATCGGCGATCTCGATGATCGAAATGTCGAACGTGCCGCCGCCGAGGTCATACACCGCGATCTTGCGGTCACCTTTGTGCGTTTTGTCGAGTCCGAACGCCAGCGCGGCCGCGGTCGGCTCGTTGATGATGCGCTTGACGTCGAGGCCCGCGATACGACCTGCGTCTTTCGTTGCCTGGCGCTGCGAGTCGTTGAAGTACGCCGGTACGGTAATCACCGCCTCGGTCACTGGCTCGCCAAGATAGTCCTCGGCCGTCTTCTTCATCTTGCGCAAAACTTCCGCGCTGACCTGCGGCGGTGCAATCTGTTTGCCACGCACCTCGACCCAGGCATCCCCATTTGAAGCCTTGACGATCGAATACGGCATCAGCTTGATGTCCTTCTGCACTTCCTTTTCTTCGAAGCGCCGGCCGATCAGCCGCTTGACGGCATACAGAGTGTTCTTTGGGTTGGTCACCGCCTGCCGCTTAGCGGACGCGCCGACCAGAATCTCGCCGTCTTCCTGATAAGCGACGATCGACGGCGTGGTGCGCCCGCCTTCCTGGTTCTCGATCACGCGCACTTGATCGCCTTCCAAAATGGCGACACAGGAGTTGGTCGTGCCGAGGTCGATGCCGATGATTTTTGCCATTTGTTGTGTCCTTCAGTCCAAATGTTTTTGCTTGCCTACCGATGTAAGGTAAATGCGACGAAGTTCAAGCCTGTGCGACCGTGACTAGCGCGGGGCGCAGCACGCGGTCCGCAATCAGCCAGCCCTTTTGCAACACGCTAACAACGTGATTCGGCGCTACGTCGCCCGCCGACACCGTCGAAATCGCCTGATGAAAGTGCGGATCGAACCTGTCGCCTGCTGCCGGCTCGATTTCCTTCAGATTGCCTTTCGCAAACGCGGCCAGCAACTGCCTTAACGTCAGTTCCACGCCCTCACGCATTGCCTGCGGTGTCGCGTCTTTGATCTGCAGAGCTTTTTCGAGCGAGTCGACCACAGGCACTAGACCCTCGGCAAACGACTCGATCGCAAATTTGTACGCCTTGGCAACGTCTTCCTGTCCGCGTCGGCGGACATTTTCCGCCTCGGCCTTGGCGCGCAGGAATTGGTCTTGAAACTGATCGGCACGCGCCACTGCGCGCTGCAACTCCTGCTCGGCGTCGAAGGCCGGCGCGTCGGCGGCAGCAGCACCGTTCACAGCCTCAGCTTCTAGCGTTTCGTTGGCTGCATCTTTGACCGGAAAAGGGTCCGGATCGTGCATCAATCCTCCGAAAATCTGTTGCTTCTCAACGAGTTGAAAGATGTTGGGCCGCCGGTCAACTTTTCAAGTTGCCTTGGTAGATTTAGTTCCGAACGATATAGACCAACCGCCTTCGCCGGAACATGGGATCGGATGATCTATGCGTCAATCGGTGCTGCCCGCTACAAAGCGGACATGGAAACCGCCTCGACCCCACCGGCCGCGTCCCGAAGCGCGGCCACGACGGACCTGCCTGCGCGCGACACGTTCAGCGCACAGACGCCGTTGGTCGTCATCGGGCTGGCAGCGATTGGCATGATCTTTTTGATCAACTCGCACGCGCGGCCTACCCCCGCGCGCGAAAAAACGCTGGTTTATTCGTGCTCGGAATGCGGAACCGTGACGGCAGTCCGGCCCGCCCAGAATGCGGCGGCGTCTTTCATCGTCGAAATTCAGATGCTGGATGGATCGCTGCGCACGATCCCGCAAATGGCCGCAAGTTTTAACGTGGGTGACATCGTGCGCGTAAACGGCACCGCGTTGACGCTGCGCGTGAGCCGATCGTAAGCAACGTTTAATCGCTAGCACCCATCAGCCGCGCTCGTTCGCGGCTTTTCTGTGCCTGCACATCGCGCGCCGCCATCTCGGACTTCAGCGTGGAAGGAACGGGCCATCCTTGCAGCTGCTGCTGCACCAGATCAGCTAAGGCAGCAATGAATGCCGGCGCGCCGTTCAGGCAGGCAATGTAGTGAAACTGCTTGCCGCCGGACAATAGGAAATCGCTTTTGGCTTCGATCGCAATCTCTTCGAGCGTCTCCAGACAATCCGTTGCAAACCCGGGGCAAATTACGTCCACTCGCGAGCAGCCATCGGCGGCAAGTCTGCGCAGCGTTGGCGCGGTGTAGGGCTGCAGCCACGCTGCACGGCCGAAGCGCGATTGAAACGTAACGATAAAGTCGCCGGCGCCGAGCCCAAGCGACGTCGCTAGCAGCCGGCCGGTCTTCTGGCATTCACAGTGATAAGGATCCCCCAGCTCCAGCGTTCGCTTCGGCACGCCATGAAAACTGATGACGAGCTTGTCGCCCTGTCCAAGCGCGCCGAATTTTGCCCAGTGATCGAGTACCGATCGCTTCAAAGCTTCGATGTAACCGGAATGATCATGAAAGTGCTTGACCCAGCGCATCTCCGGAACGTTGCGAATCGACTTGACATGATTTGCAACGGCATCGAACACCGAAGCAGTGGTCGTCGCCGAATACTGCGGATACATCGGCAGCACCAGCAGCCGGTCCACGTTCTTTTGACGCAGATCGCCAAGCGCCGACGCAATCGATGGCTCGCCGTAACGCATCGCGAGTGCTACTTCAACGTCGAAGCCACGCTCGCCCAGATACCCGCGCAGTAGCGACGCCTGCTGCCGGCTGTACACCATCAGCGGCGAACCCTCCTCCGACCAGATCGCCGCGTACTTGGCGGCGGTCTTGCGCGGACGCAGTGGCAGCACGAGTCCGTACAAAATCAGCCACCAAATGACGCGCGGAATTTCGACGACGCGTGGATCGCTTAGAAACTCACGCAAAAATCGGCGCACCGAGCCAGCGTCGGACGACTCTGGCGTCCCGAGATTGACGAGCAACACCGCGGTCCGGCTCGCAGAGCCGTGCTTGAAAACAGGTTCGGGTGAGTACGGCATCGGTTCGCATTCTAAGGATTGAATTTACGAGATCGCGGCGCGCCAGCGTTTGGCGTAATTTGCCGCCTTTAAGTCGTCGCCAGAGGATCGGAGCCGAGCCGCGCGAAGTGCCTAGGACGTAGGCGGCACATCTGCACCAGCCGCTGCTGCGGTTTACTAACTGTTCGACAACGCGTTCGAAAGCAGTTTCGCAGTGATATCCACGATCGGTATGACGCGTTCGTATGCCATGCGTGTGGGACCGATCACGCCCAGCGTGCCGACAACCTTGCCGTCCACTTCGTAGGGTGCCACCACTATGCTCAGATCATCGAGCGGCACCGTTTGCGATTCGCCACCGATGAAGATCTGCACGCCGTGCGCGCCGATCGAGACGTCGAGCAGCTGAATCAGCCGCGTTTTGTGGTCGAACAGATCGAACATGCGCCGCAGCTTGGCCATGTCAGTGGCGAGGTCGCTCAGCCCCAATAGATTTCGCTCGCCCGAGATGACGACCGGCTCGGATTCCGCCGCGGCGTCGCTGCCGGCCTGCACCGCTGCCTGCAGCAGCTGCGTGATGTCCGCGCCGAGCTGCCTTAGTTCACCACTCAGGCGCGTACGCGCAT
>DATLOA010000243.1:0-4528 GCA_035536515.1 Burkholderiaceae bacterium
ACCGGGCATCCTGTCACAGCTGCGATTGCCGTGCTCCCAATCGTGATCGCGATTCAGTTTCTTCTGACGTTGAGTGCCGCCTACGTGCTCTCCGCGATTCACGTCTCGTTCCGCGACACCCAGTACCTGCTGGGCGTGATCTTGTTGCTTGGCTTCTACGTCTCGCCGATTTTTTATTCCGTGCAAGCAGTTCCCGCCAATTGGCAAGGTTGGTTCGCGTTGAACCCCATGGTGCACATTCTCGAGGCGTATCGAACAGTACTGATCCGGGGACAGTACCCTGACATGGTGCCGCTGGTGTGGGTATTGGTTATATCGCTCGCCGTCCTTGCGGCGAGCTATCAAATGTTCGTGCGTTCGAGCCACGGGTTCATCGAGGAGATCGGCAATTGAGTGCGGTTTCAGCCGAGCGTGTTGGAAAGCGATACCGCAGATACGATGCAGACCGGCCGCGCACTCTTCAGGAAGCGGTTATGTCGGGCTTCCGCAACCTATCCGGCGGCCCGACCTTCTGGAGTCTTCGAGATGTTAACTTCGTTGTAGAGCGCGGTCGCGCCCTCGGGGTTATCGGACGCAACGGTGCGGGAAAATCGACGCTTCTACGCCTGCTGGCCGGTATCGGTCGCCCGGACGAAGGCAAGATCAGCGTTCGCGGGCGCATCGGCGGTTTGCTAGAGCTCACAGCGGGCTTTCACCCCGACCTCACGGGGCGTGAGAACGTGTTCATCGGTGGCGTGGTTCGCGGTCTCACGCGCGCAAAGGTCAGAGATCGATTCGAAGCCATCCTGGACTTCGCCGAACTACGCCACGCCGTTGACCGGCCAATGCGGACGTACAGCAGCGGCATGCAGCTGAGGCTAGCTTTTGCGGTTGCGATTCATTGCGAACCCGACATCCTGCTGGTAGACGAAGTGCTCGCCGTTGGGGATGCCGCCTTCCAGAAGAAGTGCCTCGATCGCATAGCGAACCTGCGTACCGCGGGGTGCACGATCGTCATGGTGTCGCACGATGCCGCCCTTGTCCAAGACATGTGCAACGATGCGCTTTGGCTGCGCGAAGGCTCGGTGGCCGCGTTCGGCGAGGCCAAGCCGGTGATTGCCGAATACTTGAAATCTCTCGTGCATGCGACCGTGAGCCGCACGCCGGCGCAGCAGGCAACGATCGTGACCTCGCAAGGCATGGTACTCAAGCCGGGCATCAACCGATTCGGATCATTGGAAGTCGCAATCGTCGATGTTCGCCTGGCAACGAGCGACGGTTCTGCATCCGAGATGGCTGACGGCGACGCACTCTCCGTTGAAGTGGACTATGTCGTCACGACGCCGGTTGAATCACCGATTTTCTGTATCACCGTCGTGGACGATGCGGGTCGAGGCCGCCTGAGCACATCGTCGGACCAAGCAGGTATCGTCATTCCACACGGCAGCTCGAGCGGTCATTTGAGTGCGAAACTGCGCTCTCTTCATTTGGATCCCGGAACCTACTTCATCGACGTCGGCGTCTATGAAAAAAACTGGGCCTTCGCTTACGATTACCACGCGCGGACGTACCCGTTGATCATTCGCCGTGGTGCAGGCGCAGAAAGGGCGTTGGAAACGAGCGCGACCAGGACGGTGTGGCTTCATAACACGCGCGATACAAGTACAGTCGGCAGTTAACGCGATGGATCTTTATGCCGCGCGACGAACGCGGTCGCGCGATATCCAAATCCCAAGAGTCTCTTTGCTTTACTCACCATGCATTGTCTAGTCACCGGCGGAGCCGGATTCATCGGCTCCCATCTAGCACAGCGATTGCGCGCGCTTTATCCGGCCCACGTGCGCGTATTGGACAACTTCACGCGTGTTCATCCATCACAAGGTCGGCGCGATGGGCCTGAGGCAACTCGGGGCGACATAAGAAATCCTTTCGAATTGCGCAGTGCGATGACCGGTTGCGAAGTCGTATTTCACCTCGCGGCCAAGGCTACCGTGATGCATTGCGAACGCGATCCGGACGATGCCTTTTCAGTCAACCTGCGCGGAACCTACGATGTTCTTAAAACCGCGCACGAGCTCGGCGTGCGGCGTGTCGTTGTTGCATCGTCGCGCGAAGTCTACGGCGAGCCGTCCGAACTGCCCGTAGCCGAGTCATGCCCGCTTCTGCCGAAAAACGCCTATGGCACGAGCAAGGCGGCCGCAGAAATGTACTGTTCATGGTTCGCGGGAGTGGGAATTGAAGTGACCGCGCTGCGCCTTTCTAACGTCTTTGGGCCCGGAGACCATGACCGCGTGATCCCACGGTTCATCAACAATGCGACCTCTGGCCACCCGCTAACCCTTTACGGCGGGCAACAGCTGATTGACTTCGTCTGGGTCGATCGGGTCGTGGATGCTTTTGTTACGGCTGGATCAGGTCCTTACATTCGGGGAAGCACAAACGTAGGCAGTGGCGTAGGCATCACCGTACTCGAAGCCGCCCGGCGCGTACTTGCCAGTTGCGGCTCCGATTCGCAGGTTACCGTCCTGCCCACGCGCGAAGCGGAAGTGTCCAGATTTGTCGCCGATGTCAGCCGAGCGACAAGGGAACTTGGGCTGGAATGTCCCGATGACCCGTTGGCTGAACTTGCACAACTGGTTCCAAAGCCGGCCGCCTGACCGGAGTCCTATAGTTCGGCATCAGCATGCCCGTCGGCCAACATGGGGTCGAACGCTGCTGGCGCCGGGATGAAACTGCTGCCTACTAAGAACAGCGACGGCAGCATCGCGGCGACCGCCGCCACATGCGGCAAGAGATGCTGGATACTGCCAAGCGTCATTGCCAGGATCCAGGTTGCGCCAATCAAGCCGCATATGATCACGTGCGGCCAGAGAAACGAGCGATCGGCCGTGGCACGCCCGACCTTTGCGGTCAACGCATAACCGCGGTCGCGCCGCCTGATTACGTCGGCCAACGCCAGCAGCGTATACGGCCATTTGACCAACCGCAGTAGCCCAGCTCGCCAATGGAACGTGAGGTTGCGATGAGGACCATGAAAAAGGTGGGGATACAGCCCCGTCAGCAGGAGAATCGTCGCGCTTGTCAAAACTGGGGGACTGGCGAGCGCTGACGCAAGTGACGCCGGCACTCCGGCGACCAATAGTGCTGCCAGCGCCATCGCGCAGCATAGGGCCGCTACACCGTCCTGCAAGAACGTAAGCCCCTGCAGAAGTCCGACAACGCGACCGCGGAACGGCATCCCTTGGACCATCTCCGGATACAAGAAGAACTTGACGTCGAACAAGGATGTGGCCCAGCGTCTCTGTTGCTTCACGTAGGTCCGCCAGTCCACCGGTGCAAGTCCCCTGGCGAGCACTCTTGCCACATACGCCCCACGCCAGCCTGACATTTGATAGCGCAGAGTAAGCAACAGATCGTCGGCGATGTGGGGCGCGAGCCCACCCATCGCCTGCAGGGCTTTCATTCGGTGCACGCCGTGCGCACCGATGACCGACGGGGAGCCAAAGCGGTGGAAGGCTCGTTGGGAAATCCAATAAAAATCCCGACTCTCTTCGCTGCAGCCCCGTGCAATCAGCGATGCCGGCTGGTTGTAGTATTCCTGTGGCGACTGGACGTAAGCGATCCGCGGATCGGACAACTGACCGAGCGTCTCCGTCAAGAAGTTCGATCCCGGCACATGATCCGGGTCGATCGCTGCCAACACGTCGTAGTTGGCGAAGCCGATTTCGCTTAACCATGCGTTGTAGTTGCCGTGCTTGGTCCCACGCTGATACTGACCTTGTTCGGTCTGATACTCGGCCTTCGCTTTGCGACTGAAATGTCGGACGCCCAGCCTTGCGCATAGTTCAATTGCCGCGTCGTCGTCGCCTTCATCCAGCAGCCAAGTGTCGTGCGGATAGCAAAGTTTCTGCATCCCTGCCAGCGTTCGTTCGAGCATTGGCAGAGACTCGGCACCTGGCACAAAGCTCGTGACCACCGCTACGCGTAAGCCCGGTGTCGAAGCGATGAAATGCGACTCGTCGATCAGCAGCAAGAAACCCCATCGAACAAGCGAGCCCGCAAGCAGAATCGCCAACGCGCATGCCAGCAGCCAGGCTGTAACGGATGCGGCAAAAAGCAAAGGAACGATGAGGCCCACGGCGGCCACGACGCGAACTGAAGCGAGCAGCACGGCCATGCTGCGCCTGCCATTGAGTTGGAACTTCATGATTGATTACGGAGCGAATGCAAGGCCGGAAGGCAAGCCGTTTCAGGGCTTATTGGATGTCGATTATTCCCTACCCTACAACCTTTTCACGAACGTACACTCGGATCTGCAAATTACGCTGCGCTCCTACTAGAAACTTTTTGCGCAGCATGTCTCATGCCATCACCCTTTGACGTGGGCTCGCGCCGCGGATAAGCGCTACATGAAGAGCCCAGCGGCTCCATCATTTCGTCACTGGTCGGGCCGGCGCGTGCTCGTAACTGGCCATCGCGGCTTCATCGGCGCTTCTCTTAGCCAGCGGCTGCTAGAGGCTGGGGCGAATCTGCATGGCGTTTCGCGCTC
>DATLOA010000244.1:0-3870 GCA_035536515.1 Burkholderiaceae bacterium
AGATTGCGCTGCTTAATAAGCGCATGCCAGCGTGCGGTTTCGCTTTTGATGTAGGCCGCCATCTGATCGGCGGTGCCTGAGATCGGCTCGAGCCCGAACTCCTGCAGCTTGCGCGCGACTTCCGGCGTCGTGATCGCGCGACTCAACTCGGCGCTTAACTTCGCAGTGACATCACGCGGCGTAGCGGAAGGTACCGCCATGCCCTGCCATGCGTACACCTCGGTATCGCGGATGCCTTGTTCTTCGAGCGTCGGGACGTTCGGAAGCGCGGCGAGGCGCTGGCGGCTTAGCACACCCAGTGGCACCAGCTTGCCCGATCGGATGTGCTGCAAGCCTACTGCGGTGTCGATCACCATAACCGGCAGCTGATTGCCGAGGACATCCTGGACTGCTAGAGCGGCCCCGCGATACGGGATGTGAACGATAAATGCACCGGTGCGATCCTTGATCAGCTCCATCGCCAGGTGATGCGGGCTGCCCGCGCCGACCGACGCATACGACAGCTTTCCCGGCTCTTTCTTCGCGGCGTCAACTAGATCGCGCATCGTCTTGAAGCCGGTTGAGGGATTCGCGACAACAATTAGCGGAAAGCGCGCCATCAAACCGATCGGCGCGAAGTCCTTGCCAGGGTCGTACGGAACCTTTTTGTACAGCGCGGTATTGAAAACGAATGTGCCGTTGTCGCCGCTCAACAGGGTGTAGCCGTCGGCAGCACCACGGGCTACGGCTTCGGCGCCGATCATCGTCGCTGCGCCCGGACGGTTCTCAATCACCAAGGGCTGCCCGAGCTGTTTCTCCATCTGCGCGCCGACGGTACGTGCCAGAAAGTCCGAGCCTCCGCCGGGCGGATACGGAACGATCCAGCGCACCGGCTTCGCCGGATACGCCTGCGCGAGTACGGGACCGGCAGGCGCCAGCGTGCACGCAACCGCGGCCACCAGCACGCGGCGGCGGGTCAGTTGCGATATCGGATAGCTCATCGATTTCTCCGGCCGGCCTCAATATACTTGCGCGCGTCAATCGGCCTTTGTGCGGAGAGCTACTCGCGGTCTGACACCCCGCGCACATCGCCGCCGTGCGCATCCGCTTCCGACTGCCCAGCCGAGCTGGGCTTGTCTTCCTTGCGCGATTGGCCGCGCCCAGTTTGCTGTTGCAACTCGTCGATTCGCAACGACGCCTGGGCCTTGGTCAGGTTTTCATCGAACGGCGCCTTGGCTTCCTCGGACAATGTCTTCAGATACGAGCGTTGCGCACCCGTCATCTGCTCGTCACCCGTGGTCCAGTCCTCTGGCCGCTTCTCAGTGTTGCTCTGCTCGGCCATTTGTTGCGTACGCTTGTCGGTCATCGCCTTCTCCTTGGAATAGAACTCATGGCTTTGCAACTGCCATACCTGACTCATTCCGCCAGAACCATTCGCAAGCAAGCCGCTCGCGCGATGTTTGGGGCCTGCCTCGCTTTGCTGGCGCCATCGTCTGCACTGGCGGACGAGGCGCTTTGGTCGCTGCTAAAACAAGGTGGGCAAGTGGTGTTGATGCGGCATGCGGTGACGACGCCAGGAGCGGGCGATCCACCCGGCTTTCGTCTGGACGACTGCAGCACGCAGCGCAACCTGACCGATGAAGGCCGGCGCGATGCACGCAGCGTCGGTGAGGAGTTCCGCAAACGCGCAATCGTCGTTGAAGATGTTCTGTCAAGCCCGTGGTGCCGCTGCCTCGAAACAGCCAAGCTCGCGTTCGGCAAAGGCGAGACGTCGACCGCGCTTAGCAACTTGTTTACTCATCCGCAGAATCGCGACCAGCAGGTGCGCGCCATGCGCACTTTGATCACCACGCGGCGGACCGGCAACCGCGTGCTTGTTTCGCACGGAGCGACGGTGCTGGCGCTCACTGGTGTGTCGCTCGGCACCGCGGAGATGCTGGTGGTTACCCCGCAGGCAGAAGGTTTCATGGTCCGCGGCAGATTGACGGCCCACACGCCTTAAAATCAGCAGCCCTACCGGAAGCTTTCAATGCAGCGTTTGCAGCTATTTCATCCTGCGGTTGAATCTTGGTTTGCTTCGGCGTTTGCTGCGCCTACCGGCGCACAGCTTGAAGCGTGGCCGGCGATCAAGGCCGGACAACACGCGCTCGTTGCGGCGCCAACCGGTTCAGGCAAGACGCTGGCGGCCTTTATGGCGGCAATCGACGACTTGGTGCGCGAAGGTGTCGAACATGGACTGCGTGACGAGACCCATGTGGTGTACGTCTCCCCGCTCAAAGCTCTATCGAACGATATTCAAAAGAATCTGGAAGCACCGATCTTGGGTATTCGAGCGGAACTCGAGCGTCTGGCACTGCCCGATGTCGACATTCGCACGTTCGTGCGCACGGGAGACACGCCGCAAGGTGAGCGCGAGAAGGCGAAGCGGCGGCCGCCGCACATCGTCGTTACGACGCCAGAATCGCTGTACATCCTGCTGACCAGTGCGTCGGGCCGCAAGATGCTGGCAACGACGCGCACGGTGATCGTCGACGAGATTCACGCGATCGCGCCTAACAAGCGCGGCGCGCACCTGGCGCTGTCGCTTGAGCGGCTGCAGGCACTGACCGGGCGCAAGCTGGTGCGCATCGGTTTGTCCGCAACGCAAAAGCCGATCAGCGAGATCGCAAAGTTTCTGGTGGGCGCTGACGCAAATTGCACGATCGTTGATACCGGACACGTGCGCCAGCGAGATCTGGCCATCGAGCTACCGCCTTCGCCGCTGGAAGCGGTGATGTCGGGCGAAGTGTGGACGCAGGTGTACGACCGCCTGGCCGAGCTTGTGCGCGAACATCGCACAACGCTGATCTTCGTCAACACGCGCCGGCTTGCCGAGCGCGCTGCGCGCTTTTTGTCAGAGCGTATCGGCAGCGAGAACGTCACCGCGCATCACGGCAGCCTGGCGCGCGAGCAAAGGTTCAGCGCTGAACAGCGACTGAAGCGCGGCGAGCTTCGTGCACTGGTTGCGACATCGTCGCTGGAGCTCGGTATCGATATCGGCGATGTCGATCTCGTGTGCCAGATCGGCTCGACGCGCTCGATCGGCGCACTGTTGCAGCGGGTTGGCCGCTCGGGGCACTCTATTGGCGGCACGCCGAAGGGACGATTGTTTCCGCTGTCACGCGATGAGTTGTGCGACTGTGCTGCGCTACTCGACTCCGTGCGGCGCGGTGAGCTCGATCACATTGCAGTGCCCGAAAAGCCGCTCGATGTGCTGGCACAACAGATCGTGGCTGAAGTCGCTTTACAGGAGTGGAAAGAGGACGAGCTGCTGGCGCTATATCAACGAGCCTATCCGTTCCGCAATGTGACGCTCGCAGAGTTCAGCGAGCTAGTGCTGATGCTGTCAGATGGCTTTCACACCCCGCGCGGCCGGCGCAGCGCGCATCTGCATCACGACGCAGTCAACGGAATGCTGCGCGGAAGGCGCGGCGCCGCGCTCGCCGCTGTCACATCGGGCGGAGCGATTCCGGATACCGCCGACTACACGGTGATGCTCGATCCGCAAGCGCAAGTGGTCGGCACGGTGCACGAAGATTTCGCCGTGGAGTCGTTGCCTGGCGATGTATTCCAGCTCGGCAACACTTCGTATCGCATCATGCGCGTCGAGCGCGGCACTGTGCGCGTCGAAGACGCGAAGGGCCAGCCTCCCAGCATTCCTTTCTGGCTGGGCGAAGCGCCGGGGCGGACCGAGGAAGTGTCACAGTCGCTATCGCGGCTGCGGGCCACGGTCGCGGCGCAGCTCGAAGGTGGGCGCGAAGCGGCGCTTGTGTGGCTCACCGAGTCGGTCAAGATCGATGCGATCGCCGCCGCACAGATCGTCGATTACCTCGCTGCCGCTAAAGCGGCGCT
>DATLOA010000245.1:0-2055 GCA_035536515.1 Burkholderiaceae bacterium
CTCATTTGCGAATGCGGCTTCGGTGGTTGAGGCGGCGGCGGAACCGCGCCGACTGGTGGCACCGGAGGAATCGGTGGCAAGGGTGGCACAGGAGGCACCCGCTGTGAAATCCGAAGCTCGCGCGCGCTTTTGCGCTGCGTGTTCAGCACGTAGCCCCTGCCCGCGACCACGTCGTTGATGAACACCGCTCCGCCTGGCTGCTCCTGGCGCGTACGGCCCAGGCTGTCGCGATACAGCTTGATCGAGGAGCTGCGTTCGATGCGATTGCCGTCGTTCAGAGTCTGGCGCGTTTCATTGACCGCGGTCGCGACGTATGGCGCGCCCTTCACGACGCTGCGCGCGCCAAGCTCGGACGATACGAACATCATCATGTCGTCGCCGGCACCGAACGGAAACGCTGGCGGCGATGGTGGCACCGGCGGCGCCGGTGCAACAGGAGTTGCCGGCGGCGGGGGTAGTGCGGGCGTTTGCGCGCGCCCGACCACCGAAACCGCCAACCAGCACGCAGCGATAATCATTCTCGACATCACATTTCCTTTCATTCGGCAAAACGCACGGCCAGAACAAGTCCGGTCGGCGACAACAGGAATTCGGCGCGGACCGGCTGATCGATCCGCGCCGGATCAACCGGCAGGCCGTAATCGGACAGCGTGGCGCCGGCTACCTGAGAAGAGACGATCACGGCTGACGGCGCAGCGGCAATCGCTTCGGATGCCACCAGCGCTAGAAACGGCGTGCGCACGGTTGCATCGCGCGCCGGCGAATCCGGCGCCAGTATCAATACAGTCAATGCGACAGCGAGCATCGCTGCGCCGGCAAGTGCAGCCACGCGCCAGTCGAACACGCGACGCCACGGTTCAGCATCGCGCTCGCGGCGCGGCTCGATACGGGTGGCCGCCACTGATTGCAAAGCCCTGACCTCGCGTACGCGCGCAAGCAGTTGCTGCTCGGTAAGTACATCCGGGGTGCGCTCGGCAAGATCAGAGCGTGCCGCTGCCAGCCAATCATCGAGTCTGCCGTTGGTTTCCATGGTTGGCCCGTCTCAACTAACAAGTCCGCCGATCGTTTAATAACTGCGCCAGTTTCGCCTTCGCTCGCGAAAGCCGCGAACGCACAGTGCCTAATTCGATGCCCACTATCGCCGCGGCATCGGCATACGACATCTGCTGCAGCTCGACCAGGATCAGGACATCACGAAAGATTGGCGGCAGCTGGCGAATCGCGTCGTACAACGTTCGTAGCGCGCGGCTTCGCTCCAATCGATCGCACGGCAGCGGCGGTGCTTCGTACCCCGCGTGCGCTTCAATCAGCGCATCGATGTCCCCGACACTCTGCATGCGCGCGTCGATCGCTCGATACGCGCGAAAACGAGCGATGCCGCACAAGTACGCAGCAAGCGATCCGCGCACAGGGTCATAACCGACGCCGGTCGAAACACTCAACAGCTCGACAAACACGTCCTGCATGATGTCCGCCGCCTGAGCTGCAGAGCCGGTCAGCAGCCACGCGAAGCGGTACACCACCGCGTGGTGCCGACGATAGATTGCGGTAAATGCAGCCTCATCGCCGGACAACGCCGAACGCAACTCGGGCCCTTCGTCAATCTCGTCGGTCCCGCTGAGTTCAATCGTTCGCGCAGCGAACGAAGCCGCGCGCCCGGGTGGATCAAATGCCATGGAGCCCCTCGTGCTCATCTACTGCTATTGCACGGAGCGGCTGAAAGGTTCCCGCTGCCGAACTTTATTTTTGCAACAGCCGTTGCTCAGCAAGCTCCAGTGCATCGGGCACGCCGCGCAGCACGACGACGTCGCCGGCTTCCAATCGCATGTCCGGACTCGGGTCAGCGCCGCGTATGCCACGCCGCCGGACCGAAGTGACTTCGGCGCCGATAGTTGCCAGATCGAGATCGCGCAGCACCTCGCCCACCGCCGCCGCACCGGCTTCAATCGACACCGAATGCAGACGCTCGTGCTCATCGTCGTCGATTTCGTCTTCTTCGTCCGTAATGCTGTGAAAATGTCCGCGCAACAGCCGGTAGCGCTGATCACGCGCTTC
>DATLOA010000246.1:0-17081 GCA_035536515.1 Burkholderiaceae bacterium
GCGCGCCGTCCCGAATTCATCAGCGTCAGCGGTCAGTGCGCTGCCCGTTCCGCGCATTTCTCGGATTTGCGGAAACACAAACGCATTTCTGGGGGTGTCGCGGCGACAGAGCATCTGCATGCGCCGATGAATAGCCCGGCGGGTTCAGCCTAAATGGCAACCCAGCGGGTTTCCTTCTCAACCTCCGCACTAACGTGCATCGAAGGAGATTCATCATGGCTATGAAGAAAAAATCAGCTAAGAAATCCGCCAAAAAATCGGCGAAAAAATCAGGCAAAAAAGCTTCTAAAAAGCGGCGACCAGCAGCCAAGAAGACTGCTAAGAAGTCGACTAGGAAGCGTGCAGCCAAGAAACGGGCTGCAAAAAAAAAAGTAGCTAGGAAATCGGCTAAGAGGTCGGCAAAAAAATCGGCAAAGAAGTCAGCCAGAAAGTCTGGCAAGAAGGCAGCAAAGAAGCGGGCAGCGCCTAAAAAGGCTGTGAAAAAGTCAGCCGCGCGCAAACCTGCTGCCCCAATGTCAATGCCGAGGACCGCACCGCGGCCCGCCACGATGCCGACACCGGCCGCTTCGTCGACCGCCGCCGCACCTGGTGCGAGAACCGCACTGAACCCCGCAGCGGCGTGGCCCTTCCCAACGGGCAGCCGGCCTTAGCGAGAGTTGTTTCAAATTGCCTTTGGCAAGGGCGCCGTAGTTGGCGCCCTTTTTCTTGTGCGCCGCGTGCGGCGCTTTACTTTTTCGCTCGCCGCGTTTGAAAACTAATGCGTCGCGCACCCGCCGCTTAGAATTGCGCTCCGATTGCAGATTTCATTTTTTGCGCACGCCTGATGCTATTGATCGACATCGCCCGATTTCTGCTTGAAGTACTGGGATCGCTGCTCGTTGGGTTGCTGATCTTGCGGGTATGGATTCACGCAATCGGAATGCCGGGCCGCAATCCGGTCGTTCAATTTGTCGTCGCGCTGACCGGATGGCTGGTGCGGCCTCTGCATCGGCTGTTGCCGGCGCGCGGCCGCATCGATTGGACGTCATTGGCGGCGGCGTTCCTCGTCACGCTACTGGTCGTCGTTCTAATCCGCCAGATTATCGGCGCCGAGGTTGCTTTTGAGTTCGTGCTGCTGGCGGCGTTGCGGCAGTCGGTCGTGTGGGCGCTCAACGTCGTGATATGGATCACGATCATTTACGCGATCGTTAGCTGGGTCAATCCGCATGCGCCGTTTGCGCCCGCACTGGGCATGTTGCTGCGACCACTTCTTGCCCCGATCCAGCGCATTCTGCCGCCCGTGGGTGGCTTCGACTTATCGCCGCTGGTGCTGCTGCTCGCCGTCTACGTTTTACAGATGGTAGTTGCGAGGATCTGACTTACCACGGGCGGTAGCCGAACGCTTCACTAAATCGCTCGCCGATCGCAGCGCGATCCGCAGCGTGATTTTGGCCGCCCGAGTGCTCGATCTTTATTGAACCCATCGTTGCGGCCAGTCGGCCCGTAGTCTCCCAATCCATTTGTTGCTGGATGCCCGTGAGCAATCCGGCGCGATACGCGTCGCCGCAGCCGGTCGGATCTACCAGGTTACGCGCCGGCGCCACCGGAATCTCCACCACCTTTCCGTTGACGTGTATTTGCGATCCAGCGGCGCCGTGCGTGACGATCAGCGCGCGCACTTTGCCGGACAGCTCTGCAAGTGACAGTTGCGTGCGGTCGCTCAACATCTTGCCTTCGTAGTCGTTGACGGCAACGTAGCTCGCGCGGTCGATGAACCAGAGCAGCTCCTCGCCGGAAAACATCGGCAATCCCTGTCCCGGGTCGAAGACGAACGGGATTCCGTGCTCGGCAAACTGTGCCGCGTGCTGCAACATGCCGTCGCGCCCATCCGGGGCGACGATGCCTAGCTTGATCGATGCGGCGCCCGGAATTTTGTTCTGATGCGATTCCGACATTGCGCCGGGGTGAAACGCGGTGATCTGATTGTTGTCTGCGTCGGTCGTGATGAATGCCTGCGCCGTGAAGTTGCCTTCGATCTGGCGCACGAAGCGCCGGTCGATCTGTAGTTGATCGAGTCGTTGCAAATACGGCTGCGAGTCGTCGCCGACCGTGGCCATCGGCCACGCCTGCCCGTCGAGCAACTTGACGTTATAAGCAATGTTGCCGGCGCATCCACCGAACTCGCGGCGCAGCTTAGGCACCAGAAACGCTACGTTAAGGATATGAACCTGGTGCGGCAGGATGTGGTCGGCAAAGCGACCCGGAAAAACCATGATCGAGTCGTACGCGATTGAACCGCAGATCAATAGGCTCACGGCGTCACAACTTGAGTTTTGGGTGCGCAGCTTAGATGAAAAACGGATAAACCAGAAAGCCGGCCGCCTGCACGCCACGTGCTTCGAAGAACAGGCGAATCGTGTAGTCGCTTCCGCTGCCTAGACCGTCTTCGATACGCGATGAAGGTTCGCCCGCCGCCGCTAGATAGTCGGCCGGCGTAAAAACCTTGCGCGCGATCGGCCGGTTGAGGGAGTCGGTCAGCGTTACTTCGACTGCCGGGAGTGCCTGCCTGAATTCCGCACGGTTGCGGATCACTGCCGTCAGCTCGAGCACGTCGGTACCAGGGATCGTCTGCAACTCGCTTCCGATTACGGCCAGTTGAGCGACCCGCGTCGGCCACCCCACCGTGCAGCCAAACACTGCGCACAGTTGCATCAGCGCGCCGCGCGTCTGCGGCACCCCTGCCATCAGCTCGGCGCGATAGATAACGGCGAGCTGCAGTGCCATCAGCGCAGCGAGCATCAAAGAGCCGCCGGTAAAAATGATTGAAAAACCGCGTCGCCCCGATAATGGGCTGGCGCGATTGGCGCGAATAAATTCCGGCTCTTCTTCCACGGCCGCAGCGCGCGCGACCGACCCCGGACTTGCTTCTGTTTCGCGCGGCAGTGCGGCCAACTCGATGACTTCGATTCCGTCGACGATTGACGATGCGTCGACGCGCTCGCGGCCGCCGGGTGCAATCAAGGTTGGAACTCCCAGCACCGCTTCTGCCTGCTCCTGAAACGCCCGCTCGCGCTTAGCCTGTGCTGCGCGCCTTGCGCTGCTGCCGGTTGCGTCGCTGCGCTCCTTACGCTCTGACGACACTCCGGGCAGTGGCGCGGAGCGGCGAAGCGATGCATTGGCCAACGTCGCCGGTGCCATCGGGGCGATACGCAGCGTGGTAGCAGGACCAAGCGTCTGTTTACTAGACTCAGTGTTGGCTGCAGGGCCGCGCGGGTTGCGACGCCGAGGTGCAGCAGGCTCAGTCCCAGAGGCGCGAGCGGGTGCTGGTTTGGCCAGTGGTTGCGTCAGTGCGGTAATCGTGCGCGTCTGCGCCAGCGCGGTGTCGTCGACGTAAGTGAGACTGCCGATCGCGTCGAATACTGCGCGGCATTGCCCGCAGCGCACCAGCCCGCCGCGTAACTTCAGCTGGTCTGCGACGACCCGAAACAGTGCGGCGCACTGGGGACATTTGGTTGCCAGTGCCATGCGCTAGCGCGTTCCCACCATGCAGACCCACCCGTCGTCCGCCCGCCATGATTCAAGTCTCAGCGTCGCGTCTGCGTGCCGATAAGCAGCGATCACTTCATCTACTTGCCTCTCGAGAATTCCAGAGAGCACCAGAAAGCCACGTGGTGCAACACGGGCGACCAGCGCGGGTGCCAGCAGCTTCAGCGGGTTCGAAAGAATGTTGGCAAGCACGACGTCGAAGCTGATATTGCTCTGGCTAAATTCATGCAAGTCAGTGTAGCCGGCGTCGACACCGTTAGCGCGCGAGTTCGCGCGCGCGGCCGCGAGCGCTTGCGGGTCGATATCGACTCCCACCACCGTGGCCGCGCCCAGCTTTGCGGCGGCGATCGCCAGGATGCCGGAGCCGCAGCCGTAGTCAAGAACACTCACTCCGGCGCGCAGCGACGCATCCAGCCAAGTCAGGCACAGACGCGTCGTCGGATGCGTGCCGGTGCCGAAGGCGATGCCTGGGTCAAGCCGGACGACTGTGGCGTTTTCGGGCGGCTTATGCCAGCTCGGGACAATCCATAAGCGCTCGCTGATACGCGTCGGCTCAAATTGCGACTGCGTTTTCCGCACCCAGTCGGTATCTGAAACCGCAACGCGCGTTTCGATCGGCGCCGCGGTTTGCGTCGTCACGCGTGCAGCTTCGATCATCGCGTCGGCCTGATTGGATTCCACCAAGATGCGTAGCCGGCTTCGTGCCCACGCGGGACGGGTCGGCTCGAAACCAGGCTCGCCATAGAGTGGTTGTTCGTCGCTGTTGCCCGCGTTAGCGTCTTCGATCGAGACCGCCAGTGCACCGTGTTCGAGAAGGGCGTCGGCCAGCGCTTCCGCCGAGTTCTCGTCGGTCGTCAGCGAGATTTCGATCAGCACAACGCTTCTTAAGCGAGGTGCCGCGCCGCCAGCCTCTTTTCCAGGTAGTGGATGCTGGTGCCGCCGAGCACGAATTTTTCGTCAATCAACAGTTCGCGATGCAGCGGAATGTTGGTCTTGATGCCTTCGACCACCATCTCGGACATCGCAATGCGCATGCGCGCCAGCGCCTGACTGCGAGTGTCCCCGTAGCAAATCACCTTGCCGATCATCGAATCGTAATTCGGCGGTACGAAGTACCCGGTGTAAGCGTGAGAGTCGACGCGAACGCCCGGGCCGCCGGGCGGGTGCCACGCAGTTATGCGCCCCGGCGATGGCGTAAAGCGCTCCGGATCTTCGGCGTTGATCCGGCATTCGATCGCGTGGCCTTTTTGCTCGATGTCGCGTTGACGCAGGCGCAACTTCTCGCCTGCGGCCACATGAATTTGTTCCTGCACGATATCTATCCCGGTCACCATCTCGGTGACCGGATGCTCGACCTGGACGCGCGTATTCATCTCAATGAAGTAGAACTCGCCGCCTTGAAACAGAAACTCGAACGTGCCGGCGCCGCGGTAGTTGAGCTTCTTGCAGGCTTCGACGACCTTGTCTCCCATCTTGTCGATCATGCGCCGATTGATGCCGGGGGCTGGCGCTTCCTCGATTACTTTCTGATGACGTCGCTGCATCGAGCAGTCGCGCTCGCCCAGCCACACCGCGTTGCGATGCTGATCGGCCATCACCTGGAACTCGATGTGCCGCGGGTCTTCCAGAAACTTTTCCATGTACACGGCCGGATTGCCGAACGCGGCGTTAGCCTCCTGCCGCGTCATGTTGACGGCGTTGATCAGCGCCGCTTCCGTATGCACCACCCGCATGCCGCGCCCGCCTCCACCGCCGGAGGCTTTGATGATGACCGGATAACCGACCGCGCGCGCGACCTTCACAATTTCCCGCGGATCTTCCGTCAGTGCGCCGTTAGATCCTGGCACCGTCGGCACACCAGCCGCCACCATGGCCTGCTTGGCTGACACCTTGTCGCCCATCGCCCTGATCGATTCGGGTCGTGGCCCTATAAAGCAGAAGCCGCTTTTTTCCACGCGCTCGGCGAAGTCTGCGTTCTCCGACAGAAATCCGTAGCCGGGATGAATCGCTTCGGCGTCGGTCACCTCGGCCGCGCTGATAATCGCAGGAATGTTCAGGTAGCTGTCCTTTGACGGCGCCGGCCCGATGCACACCGATTCATCGGCGAGCTTGACGTATTTCGCGTCAGTATCGGCTTCGGAATGCACGACCACGGTACTGATTCCCATCTCGCGGCAGGCGCGCTGCACGCGAAGCGCAATCTCACCGCGATTGGCGATCAGAATCTTCTTGAACATGTGAATAGCGGCGCCGTCACCGCAGCGTGTTATTCAATGATGAACAGCGGCTGGCCGTACTCCACTGGCTGGCCGTTCTCCACCAGAATTTGCTTGATCGTGCCGCCAATTTCAGCTTCGATTTCGTTTAACAATTTCATAGCTTCGATGATGCATAGAGTGTCGCCCGGCTTGACCGTCTGGCCCAACTCGATGAACGACGTGGCGCCGGGACTCGGCGACCGATAAAAGGTCCCGACCATTGGGGACTTGACGACGTGGCCCTCAGGTTCGGCCAACGGCAGCGCGGTGGTTCCGTTCGCCGCGACAGAGAGCGCGGCGGGCGCCGCCAGCGCGGTCGCTGCCACTGCAGGTGCTGCCGGAGCAGGACTGAACTTTGCAATCCGAACCCGATCTTCGCCTTCCGTCACTTCAAGCTCCGCAATGCCGGAGTCAGCCACGAGGTCGATAAGTGTCTTTAGCTTGCGCAAATCCATCGTGTCCGTCGCCTAGTTTGCCGGCGCTGCATTCAGCGCGAAATCCAACGCATACCGATAGCCAGCCGCACCCAGTCCGACGATGGTCCCAACCGCAAGATCAGCGAGATACGATCGGTGGCGAAAGCTTTCGCGCCGGTGCAAATTCGAAAGATGAACTTCGATAAAGCGCAGCGAGACCGCGGCCAGCGCGTCCCGCAGAGCAACACTGGTATGGCAGAAAGCCCCGGCGTTGATGATGATGAAATCAGTGCCGTCGGTACGTGCCAGATGAATGCGGTCGATCAATGCACCTTCGTGGTTGGTCTGAAAAAAAGCGACCTCAGCGCTTTTCCTCTGCGCAATTGGGCCAAGCTCGCTTTCGATATCCGCCAAGGTTTGGTTGCCGTAAACGGTCGGCTCGCGCGTCCCCAGCAGGTTAAGGTTGGGACCGTTAAGAACCAGAATGCGGCTAGCCATGTTTACAATAGATGCGCTGAAGCCGGCAGTTGAAGCTCATGAAAATAGGGCGATTTAGGCGATGAAGGCGAGAGAAGCCGCGAAGTTTCCGCTCTTTAGCCCCTGATGTCTAGCGCCTAACCGCTCGGAATCACAATCACTTGGCACTTTCGGCGATAAGCCTAAACACCGAGTCCAGGTTGGCACGCCCAGCAGCCTCGATCGGATGCATGTCTTCTTCAACAGCGATATCTCGTCTGCGCGCAGCGATTCTGACCGCATCGCGCGTGTAGATGTGTAACCGGACACCAATCATTCGCCGGCCTGGTGCCCCACTAGCGGTCCACGGAACCACGAAGCTTAGCCGCTCGAGCGCAGCTGGACGCTCGCCGGCGCCATCGCCGTCGTCGACGTCGAAGTCGACGCCTAGATTGATAAGCAGCAGCTCGACGTCTTTCGCACTGTCGACGAACAACTGCAAGTGGATATCGGAGTGTTCGGTCGCCGTGCCGTTGAGCACCGCTCCGATTAAGTGCGGTTCGAAATCGTGCAGCCTCTGCATAGTGTCGGCGGCCACGGTGCGCAGGGCGGTCAGCAGAGCGCGATGCGCGTCGCCACCGAAGAGCTTTAAATATCTACGCAGCTCGTGCTCGACTTCATGATTGTCCGGCATCGTTGAACGGCGCGCGTCTTCACCCAAAATTTCCTGCGCGGCGCGCCGCTTAGCCTGTGCGTACTCGCAGCCTTCTTCGGCGATCAAGCGGGCCGCGGTTGCTGCAAGCTCGGTTCTCAAGTTGTTGGCAGCCATTGAGCAAGTTTATCGGCAGAACCGCGCGCTGACGCCGATTACAATTCCGCGCCCTTTTACCTATAGCCATGCCGGCCACAGCCGGGCACCTTTGCATCTTCATATTCTCGGAGTCGGTGGAACGTTCATGGGGGGCCTTGCGCAACTCGCGCAGGGCACCGGTCACACCGTAAGTGGGTGCGATGCGAACGTGTATCCGCCGATGAGCGATCAACTCGCGGCGGCGCAAGTGCGGGTGATCGAAGGCTACGGCGCGGATCAGCTAACACTCGCGCCCGACTTGTGGGTGATAGGCAACGTCGTCACACGTGGTAACGCGCTGATGGAGGCGATCCTCGATCGCGGCGATTCTTATGTGTCAGGGCCGCAGTGGCTCGCAGACAACGTGCTCCGCAAGCAACATGTGTTGGCGGTGGCGGGTACTCACGGCAAGACGACCACAAGCGCGATGCTTGCGAAAATTCTGGATCACGCAGGTCTGGATCCAGGCTTTCTGATTGGCGGCGTGCCGGGCGATTTCGGCCGTTCAGCTCGAATCGGCGGCGGGCGCCACTTTGTGATCGAGGCTGATGAATACGACACCGCTTTTTTCGACAAGCGCTCAAAGTTTCTTCACTATCGGGCGCGCACGCTGGTGCTGAATAACCTGGAGTTTGATCACGCCGATATCTTTGCCGATCTGGCTGCGATCGAAGCGCAGTTTCACCATTTAGTTCGCACGCTGCCCACCAGCGCGCGCATCATTGCCAACGGCGGGGACGATGCGCTCGCTCGCGTCTTGCAGCGCGGCTGCTGGTCGGAGTTACAGACGTTCGGCGAAGCGGGCGATTGGCGGGTCGATCGCGAGCCGCCGTTCGCTATTCATCGCGGCGATCATCGTGTCGGTGAATTGCAGCTTACGTTGGCGGGACAGCACAATCGACTGAACGCACTCGCCGCGATCGGGGCCGCTGGTCACGCGGGCGTTTCCGGGACAGACGCGCTTGCCGCGCTTGCCGAGTTTCGAGGGGTCAAGCGTCGGCTAGAAGTGCGCGGCGTAGCGGGCGGGGTGACGGTGATCGACGACTTTGCGCATCACCCGACGGCGTTCGAGAACACGATCTCTGCGTTGCAAGCGTCGCATCCGGGCAGCCGCATCGTCGCTGTATTCGAGCCGCGTTCGAACACGATGAAGCGCGGAGCGATGAACGCGGTGCTGGCGAGCAGCTTATCCGGCGCCGACCGTGTTTTTTGCTTCTCTGCAGGCGAAGGCAGGGATGTTTCGCAAACACTGGCGCCACTGGGAGCGAGGGCGAGCGTGCACGGGAGCCTGCATCCGATGCTCGACGCAATCGCGGCCTATGTTAAAGCTGGAGACCAACTCGTAGTGATGAGTAACGGCGGATTCGATGACATCCACACCAAGCTGCTGACGCAATTGGCGGGTTCGGAGGCTGGTTCTGCACAAGGGGCTGCTTCGTCCTCTTGTTCTACTAACTGGTCCGCGTGATCGTTTACCTGCACGGGTTTCGCTCGTCACCGCAGTCGCGCAAAGCGCAGATGCTGCGCGAGCAGTTGCAGCGGCGCAATCTGGTGGATCGGTTCGTCTGTCCGGCGTTGCCGGCGTCTCCGCGGATGGCATCGCAGCTTGCGCTTTACGCGGCGCGTTCAGCACGCGCCGAGCGCGTCGCACTCATCGGGTCGTCGCTGGGCGGGTACTACGCCACCTGGGTCGCCGAACAGCTCGGCTGCCGCGCAGTGTTGTTGAATCCTGCAGTCGATCCTGCGCGTGATCTCCGGGCGCATATCGGCCGGCAAGCGGTTTTCTTCAGCGATGAAGAGATCGACTTTCGACCCGAGTACATCGACGAGCTACGTGCTCTCGAGACCGGCGTTACGAATCCCGAGCGTTACTTTCTGATCGCTGCTACTGGCGATACGGTGATTAATTATCGAATGATGATCGCCAAGTACTACGGCGCGCGCCAGCGAGTCATCGAAGGTAGCGATCACGAGCTGTCGGACTTTGGGCAGTACGTTGACGAGGTGCTTTCTTTTTGTGGAATCGAGCAGGGAGCTTGAGTGAACCAGCGGCTGCAAGGAAGGGTTGCGATTGTTACCGGTGCTGCGCAAGGAATCGGCTATGCCACTGCACGCAAGTTTTTGCAGGAAGGCGCCAAAGTCATCGTTTGCGACATCAACAGGGAGGCGGTGGACGGTGCGTTAGCAACGCTGTCTGATGGCGCGGTCGATGGATTCGTCGTGGATGTCACCAAGCGTGATCAGATCGACGCGATGGCTGCTGCGGCGGTCGAGCGCCATGGTGGCATCGACATCCTCGTTAACAATGCCGGCATAACCATCGACGCACGCTTGCAGAAGATGACCGATGACCAGTTCGATCGCGTGATCGACGTGAATTTGAAAGGAACGTATAACTGCGCGCAGGCGGTGCTCGACACGATGCTGAAACAGGGAAGCGGCGTGATATTGAACGCCTCCAGCGTTGTGGGCATCTACGGCAATTTTGGGCAGACGAACTACGCGGCGAGCAAATTTGGCGTTATCGGTTTCGTCAAAACCTGGGCGCGCGAACTGGGTCCCAAAGGAATTCGCTGCAATGCGGTCGCCCCAGGGTTCATTGCGACGCACATCCTCGACACGATTCCCGAGAAGGTGCTCGATCAGTTGCGCCAGCGCGTTCCGTTGGGCCGCCTTGGCACACCTGAAGACGTCGCTAATGTGTACGCGTTTCTCGCTTCGGATGAAGCTTCGTACATCAACGGTGCGGTGATTGAAGTGTCCGGTGGGTTGACGGTTTGAAAGGTCGCGGTAAATACGTCGCGAGCTCGGCGTGAGCACGCATCTGTTGTATGACGACGACGGTGCGTTCAAGGCGGGTACCGAGATGACAAACGCGGGCACGTCGCACCAGGTCGAGCTGCCGAGCGGCAAGCGCACCAAGGTCAAAACGTCACACGTGCTGCTGCGCTTCGCCGAGCCGTCGCCTGCGCAGTTGATCGAGCGAGCACAGTCGCAATCACAGTTAATTGATCTCGATTTCTTATGGGAAGTCGCGCCACAGGAGGAGTTTGGATTCGTCGAATTGGCGCGCGAATATTTCGGGGCGGAACCGAGTGCGGAGCAGGCTGCAACGCTACTGTTCCGGCTGCACAGTGCGCCCGTTTATTTTTATCGCAAAGGCCGCGGCCGGTATCGGCCCGCACCGGCGGAAACGCTGAAGGCTGCACTGATGGCACTCGAGCGCAAGCGCAAGCAGGACGAGTTGCGGCAGCAGTATGTGGACCAGTTGAAGTCCGGACGCGCGCCGGAGACTATTGCGCAGCAGGCGGTCGCACTGCTGGTCAGGCCCGATCGCAATTCGATCGAATTTAAGGCGCTCGAGCAGGCGGCGAACGAATCGCATATGACGCCGTTGCGCTTGCTGTTGGCGCGCGGTGCGATCGCGTCGCCGTATCGGTGGCATGTCGACAGCTTTCTGGCGCAGCATTTTCCGCGCGGCATTGGCTTTGCTGCCGACCTACCTGCGCCGGATGATCCCGGCGATCTCCCGCTCGCCACGGCACGCGCATTTTCGATCGACGACAGTACGACCACCGAAATCGACGATGCATTTTCCGTCCAGCCGCTCGGCGAGCGAACGCGCATCGGCATTCACATCGCCGCCCCGGCCTTTGTGCTGCCGCGTGGGAATGACGTAGACACGACTGCAAGGTCGCGGATGTCGACCGTGTACGCGCCCGGGCTGAAGTACACGATGCTGCCCGATGTTTGGATCGAATCGCTATCGTTGAACGAGGGCCGTGAAGTTCCGGTGCTGTCGCTGTACGCTGATGTGGACGCCGAAACCTTCGAAGTGCTATCAACCGAGTCGCGCCTGGAGCGCGTGCGCATCGAAAGCAATCTGAGGCACGATCAACTCGACGCCGTTGTCACAGAAGCTACGATCTCCACGGGCCAGTTCGAATCGCGGCACGCGGATCAATTAAGCACGCTTTGGCACGTCGCTCGCACGCTGCTCGCGTCTCGCGAACAAGTGCGTGGCCGGCCCGAGCCGGTGGGTCGCGTCGACTATTCATTCGAGCTCGACGGAGCTGATGATCAGGCGCGGGTGGCGATTCGGCAGCGGCGCCGTGGCGCGCCGCTCGACACGATCGTTGCCGAGTTGATGATTTTCGCCAACAGCACGTGGGGCGCGTGGCTCGCGGCGCGGCGCGCGGCTGGCATTTATCGCTCGCAGTCGCTTGGCCGCGTGAAAATGGGAACGGCGCCGGCCCCGCACGACGGTATCGGCGTCGAACACTACGCGTGGTGCACATCGCCGCTGCGGCGCTACGTCGATCTGGTAAATCAGCGGCAGCTTCTGGCGTGCGTTCTCGACCATATCCCTCCATATGCATCGAACGACGCTGAACTGTTCGGCATCGTGTCGAGTTTTGAGTCGGCGTACGGTGCCTATGCGGAGTTTCAACAGAAGCTGGAGCGCTACTGGTCGCTGCGCTGGCTGCGGCAGGAACAACTGACGCGTGTCGACGCCACCGTCCTCAGGGGTGACGTGGTGCGGCTCGATGGGGTGCCGTTCGTCACGAGGCTTCCCGGCCTTGCCGATTTGCCGCGCGGGCAGAAACTAGAGCTTGATGTCGTTTCCACCGACGAGGTGGACCTCACTCTGGAACTGCGGGTGCAGCGCGTGTTGGCCATACAAGCAGCCATCGAAATCGACGAAGAACTAGGCGACGAGGCGCGAGACCCATCGCTGCAATCGGCGGCTGAACAAAGTGCGGAAGTCACCGCGCACGCGGTGGAAGAAGCCATCGCCGGCCGCTCGGACGGCACAACCCCGACGACGCCGTAGCGCCACGCAAGGTAGCGTTGAATCGCGATTGCGGCGGCAAGACTAGCGCGATCTTGTCACGCGATAAGTCGAGGCTGCTGGCTACAATCGATTCGCCCCCGGGTTGCAGGCTTGGTTGCAGGCTTGAACAGGAATGCCTTCTGAATGAGCGTAGTTGCAAAAGTTCACCTCCATGGACATGGCTGAACTCACGCTGGCCGCACCGGCGTATGGACTGCGTTCATTTCTTGCAGACAAAGTGCTGGTGGCGGCAATGACGGTTTCCATCGGCCTGCACATCACGGCGCTAGCAATCCGTTTTGTCGATCCGGAGCTTTTCCGAGTTCGCTCAACCGATCCGCCGGTCGAGATTATTCTGGTCAACGCAAAGAGCCCAACCGCTCCCGGCACTGTCGAAGCACTGGCGCAAAACAATCTTGACGGCGGCGGCACCAACGATGCGGGCCGCCGAACGTCGCCGTTGCCGAACAGCTTCGAGATGCGCGACGGTGATTCGCTTGAATCGGCGCGCAAGAACGTGCAGCAGCTTGAAGAAGAGCAAAAAAAGCTGCTCGCGACGCTGCACGAGTCGCTGCAGTTGCGCCCCGCGCCGGTACGGGACACGTTGGCCCAGCAGCAAAACGGCAGCACCGATGAAGAAGCAAACGAGCAACTGGCGCGCGCGCAGGCGGAGATCGCCAAGCAGATCTCGGATTATCAGAAGCGGCCGCGCAAGCATCACTTTATGCCGAGTGCGTCGGAGTACCGCTATGCGCGCTATGTCGAGGACTGGCGGGCGCGCGTTGAGCGAATCGGCAACGAAAATTATCCAAATGACGCGCGCGGAAAATTCTATGGCGCTCTACGCATGACCGTGGCAATTCGCAAAGACGGTTCGGTCGCCGACGCGATGATCGATCAATCCTCTGGCTCGCAGATACTGGACCGAGCGGCCCGCAGAATTGTGCAAATGGCCGGCCCATACCCCCCATTTCCTCCAGAGATTGCGCGCGACACGGATATCCTGGAAATTACACGTACGTGGATATTCACCAACGACCAGCTAGCCACCCGTAGCGCAAAGCCATAAATTTCAAAGATGACCGCCGCCGTCGACAAGTACGGAGTTGTCGGTAACCCGATCGCGCATAGCCGTTCGCCGGAGATTCATCAGCGGTTCGCCCACCAGGCGAAGCATCAGCTTTCGTATGAGCGCATCGAAGCGCCGCTCGACGGATTCGAAGACAAGGCGCTGTCGCTGCGCGAGGCCGGGTATGGTGGATTGAACGTCACGCTGCCGTTTAAGATCGACGCGGCGAAACTTGCAGACGATCTGACACCGCGGGCTCGAGTGGCCGGCGCGGTTAACACGTTGAAGTTTGACGGCGACACGATCGTCGGCGACAACACGGACGGCATTGGCTTTGTGCGCGACCTGCGCGAGCGCCTGAAGTTTTCGTTTTCCGATCGCTCGGTGCTAGTGCTCGGATCCGGCGGCGCGGTGCGCGGGCTGCTTGGCTCGATGCTTGACGAGAGTCCGCGCTGGCTGGCGGTGGCGAATCGCTCACACAAGCGCGCCGAAGAGCTTGCGGAGGAATTTGGTGTCGAGGCAATTCACTTCGACGAAATTCCCGCTGAACACTTTGACCTGATTATCAACGGTACGACGACCAGCCTGAATCACGAGGCGCCCGCGATCGACCCGGACACCTTTAACGACTGCACGCTGGCGTATGACCTAGCGTACGCGGCCGAACCGACGCCGTTCATGCTGCTGGCTAAATCAGCCGGCGCGAAGCAAGTCGTCGACGGCCTCGGCATGCTGATCGAGCAAGCTGCCGAATCGTTTTTGCTTTGGCGTGGCGTGCGTCCGGATACCAGCAGCGTGTACCGCGAACTGCGAGATTTGTTGAAGCATCAGTCGGTCGAGCACGCTGCGAGATAGCTATGCGCCTGGCGCTGCGCTGGCTGCTGCGGGCGGTGCTGCTGGCGCTGATCGCCTTGCTGTTGATTCAACTCTGGTACTTCGCCCGAATCGCGTGGTGGAAGTGGAACGATCCCGGCGAGACCTCGTTTATGAGTCGAGAGCTGGTGGCGCTGCAGAAGAAGAAGCCGAATGCCGAGCTGAAGCATCGGTGGATTGACTACCAGCGCATCTCGAATCACCTAAAGCGCGCCGTGATTGCCTCCGAAGATGCCAACTTCACTGAACACGAAGGCGTCGACTGGCAGGCAATCGAGAAGGCGTACAAGGAAAATTTTCGCAGGGGCAAGCTCGCGCGTGGTGGGTCCACGATCACGCAGCAGCTCGCCAAGAATCTTTTCCTTTCATCCGAGCGAAGCTACTGGCGCAAGGGGCAGGAGCTTGTCATTACGTACATGATCGAGGCGCTATGGGACAAGCGGCGGATTCTCGAGGTGTATTTGAACGTGGTCGAGTGGGGCGACGGCGTGTTCGGCGCCGAGGCGGCGGCGCGCCAATACTTCAATGTCAGCGCTTCACAGTTAGGCGCTGAGCAGTCCGCGCGTTTAGCCGCATACCTGCCCAACCCCAAGCGCTACGGTCGCATCCGCTCGGGCCCTTACCTCGATCGCCGAACAGCTGCCATTAAGCGTTTCATGAACGACGCTCCGGTTCCCTGACACGCCGCCTACAATCGTGCGCCGCTGACTGCACCGAACCGCGCGCTGACATGGATCAAATGAATTCAGAAAGCCAGACGCGAGACGCCGCGCAAGCGCACGATCCGGAAGCAGCGCAGCGCGCTCTAGCTCGCGTCGAGCACCTGCTCGAGAAGCAGCGGCGTGTCGAAGCATTAGTTCAGCGCGAGCAAACGCCCGCTGAAGAAAAAAAGGCGTTGGTCGAGCAGTTGGTGCACCGACAGCACCTGACCGAGCTGAAGTCAATTCTCGATCGGCTGCATCCGGCCGACATTGCCTACATCCTCGAAGCGCTGCCGCTCGAAGACCGTCTGACGGTTTGGGACTGCGTAAAGGCTGACCGCGATGGGGAGATTCTAATCGAGGTCAGCGACGCCGTGCGCGAGACGCTTATTGCGTCGATGAACCGCGAGGAGCTAGTCGACGCGGTCGAAAGCCTTGAAACCGACGAGATTGCCGCGATCGCGGACGACCTTCCGGCGGACGTCGTCGACGAAGTTCAGCAAGGGCTCAGCACCGAGGAGCGCGCTCAGTTGCGCGCGTCGATGTCGTATCCACATGATTCGGTCGGCGCGCTGATGGACTTCGAGATGGTTTCGATTCGCGAGGATGTCACGCTCGAAGTGGTGTTGCGCTACCTGCGCCGATTCGACGCGCTGCCCAACCACACCGATCAGGTGTTTGTCGTGGATCGTCACGATGTATTGAAAGGTGGGCTCCCGCTCGACCGCCTGCTGCTGAACGAGCCAGAAGTCGAGGTTTCGGCAGTGATGAACACCGACCTGATGACGCTGTCGCCACTCGATGAGACAAGCGAAGCAGCGCAGGCATTCGAGCGTTATGACCTGGTGTCAGCGCCGGTGGTCGATGAAGCCGGCAGGTTGGTCGGCAGGCTGACGATCGATGAAGTCGTCGACGTCATCCGCGAGGAAGGCGAGGACGCAGCGTTGGCGCAGGCCGGACTGCGCGAAGAGGAAGATTTATTCGCATCCGTGTGGAATTCGGCGCGCAATCGCTGGTCATGGCTTGCTGTCAACCTGTGCACAGCATTTTTCGCCTCGCGCGTTATCGGCGCGTTCGAAACGACGATTGAGAAAGTGGTCGCGCTCGCGACGCTGATGACAATCGTGATGGGGATTGCCGGTAATTCAGGCAACCAGACGATGACATTGATGATCCGCTCGCTGGCGCTCGGTCAGGTGACCGGCGGCAATGCTAAGCGGCTCATCTTAAAGGAGCTTGTGATCGCCGGACTTAACGGCATCGTGTGGGGCAGTATCGCCGGGCTGGTTGCGTGGTGGATTTACCTCGACAGCCCGCGCGGATGGCTGATCGGCCTGACGCTGCTGCTGGCGATGACGCTCAACATGCTGGTGGCGGCGCTGGTCGGAACGTTCGTGCCGCTGGTTCTTGAGCGGGTCGGCCGCGATCCCGCGCTCGGCTCGTCGGTGCTGCTGACATTTACGACCGACAGCCTCGGAGTGTTCATCTTCCTCGGCCTCGCTACGCTGTTTTTTTTGTAGCGCCCACGTGCTCTTTATCACCGAAGACGCTTGATCGTGAACTCTTCCTGAATCGTGTCTTTATAGACGCTCGCCGGTGACGAGCTGGCGATGAACCGGCGTGCAATCTCTTCCCCAACCGCGGTGTGCTGAATGATCGATCCATTGTCGAATTCGATCTCGAGCACGCGGCTGTTGCGCTCATAGCCAGCTGACTTGATTCCGCCGCGACGGATAGGTTTGCGTTCCATATCAAATTCCCAAGTTGTCCCACATCGCATCGACCCGTGCCTTCACCGCTGGATCCATTGAAATGGGGCGCCCCCACTCGCGCTGCGTCTCTCCGGGCCACTTATTCGTCGCGTCAACTCCCATTTTGCCGCCAAGCCCGGCCACCGGCGATGCGAAATCCAGATAGTCGATTGGAGTGTTGTCGATCAACATAGTGTCGCGAACCGGATCGACGCGCGTCGTAATGGCCCAGATCACCTCCTTCCAGTCGCGCACGTTAATGTCGTTGTCGGTGACCACGATGAATTTGGTGTACATAAACTGGCGCAGGAAACTCCACACGCCAAACATCACCCGCTTCGCGTGCCC
>DATLOA010000247.1:0-5540 GCA_035536515.1 Burkholderiaceae bacterium
ATGTGATAAAGCGGCAGCACTGCGGCGACGCTATCGCGGCTGTCCAAGCGATGCTCACGGCTTATCGCGAGCGCATTTGCGGCGAGGTTTTCCTGCATCAGCAGCACGCCTTTGGGATTGCCGGTGGTGCCGGAGGTGTACATCAGCAACGCCGCTGCATCAGGTGCCGGCTGATACGAATCGCGCGCTTTGCCGGCAGCAGCATCGCCCGGAAGCGAAGCCGCGTCCGGGTCAACTGCTATCAGTTCGATCGGGCGCGCAATCCTCGCCGTCAGATCACGCAGGCGCTCGAACCGCTCCGGCGCGGCAAACACGATGTGTGCGTCGGCGTGATCGATCACATAACGCATCTGCTCCGGCTGGGACAGCAAGTTGACCGGGTGCACGCAGTAGCCTCCGTACATCGCACCGAGCAGCAGCCTGATCGTTTGAAGGCCGTTGCCAAGCACGAGCGACACGTGGTCGCCAGGCTTCACCCCGCGCGCGGCGAGCATGCTGCTTACAGAGATGCAGGAGTCGCGCAGCTCGCCGAACGTCAGCGATCGGCCGGTGTGCGGTGCAATGAAATACGTTGCGCTTGAATCGCTGATAGCGCGCGCGTCGATCAGCTGACGCACCGTGCGCGTACTGCTCATGCTGCAAATCAGGCGCGGCCATGGCGCGCGAAATACGCGCCGAAGATCTCATCTTCCGACGGCACGTGCTCGGCAATCGTCGTCGAGACGCGCGTGATATTCAGGTAGTGCCGATAGTTCATATTGTCGGAAAAATTGTTGCGCCCCCAGGTGCCGCAGCCCATCGAAAGCGAGAACGGCAAACCGTTGTCGAAGCTGCCGCCGGTCGCGACGCAGTGCACCTGGTTGACGATGACGCGCGAAACCGGCAGGCGCTGCCCCAGCACCAGCGCCCGCTCGGCGCGCGTGGTGTGCAGCCCGACCGAGTGTCCGGCGCCGATGAACGCGTAGATGCGCTCGACGATCTGCATCGCGTGATCGAAATCGCGCGCGCGATACACGGTCAACACCGGGCTCAGCTTCTCCCCCGAAAACGGATGCTCTGGACCGACGCCCTTTTCTTCAACCATCAGCACGCTCGGCCTTTGGGCCACGACGGCGGCCAGCCCCGCGCGCTCGGCGATCAACGTGGCCGACTGACCGATGACGCGCGACGACAGCTTGCCGTCGCGCCACATCGTTTGTTGCAGACGTGCCTTGCCGTCGCTCGGCAGCAATATCGCTCCGTGCGACTTCAGTGCATCGAGCGCAGCGCCGTAGATCGCATCGACCAGCACGACGCTGTTCTCCGACGAGCAGCTGGTTGCGTTGTCGAAGGTCTTCGAGCGCACGATCATCTCGGCGGCTGCAGCCAAGTCTGCCGTTTCGTCGACGATTGCGGCAACGTTGCCGGCTCCGACGCCGAACGCCGGCGTGCCGCTCGCGTACGCCGCTCGCACATTCGCCTGCGAACCGGTTGCGACGACCAGATCCGCCTGCCGCATCAATTCGAACGTCGAGTCCTTGGTCACCGGTGACGCCAGCAACTGCACGAGGTCGTGCGGGGCGCCGATTCGATCGAACTGCTGGTGGATGAACTTGATCAGGCTTGAGCAAGTCGACCAACCTTTCGGCGACGGCGCAACGATGATGGCGTTGCGCCCCTTCAACGCGTTGATGATCTTGTTTGCAGGCGTGGCGGCCGGATTGGTCGAAGGCGTGATCGCGGCGACAACGCCAACTGGCCGTGCGATCTCGACTATTCCCCGCGCCGCGTCTTCCGAAATCACACCGACACTGCGCGCTTCCTTCAGGTCACGCAGCAAACCGAACGTCTTGCGATAATTCTTGCGGATCTTGTCGTCGACGTTTCCGATGCCGGTATCGGACACCGCAAGCTCGGCGAGTTCGCGGTTGCGTGCGGGTTCGATGATCGCCCAGCCGGCGGCAGCGACAACCTCGTCGACGCGCAGCTGATCGTAGTCGTTGGCGATCGCCTGCGCGGTGCGAGCACGCTTGACCAGCGCGCTTACGCCCGATGTCGCGTTCAAACCGTTTGAATCGGGTGCCAACTTATTGCCCGCCTACCAGACTAGTCGGCCTTGATGCCGGCATCTTTGACCAGCTTCGCCCACTTCGGCAGCTCCGCATTCACCACAGCACCGAGCTGTTCGGGTGTGCCCCCAACCGCTTCGCTGCCCTGCGCCAGCAGCTTCTCGCGAATTTCGGGTTCCTTCAGCACGGTGTTCAGGGCAGCATTAAGGCGATCAACGATGGCGCGCGGTGTTTTGGCCGGTACGAACATCGCATACCATGAGTCGACCTCGAACTCCGAGATCCCGGACTCCTGCATCGTCGGAACCTCGGGAAACGCCGCGCTGCGTTTCAGCGTCGAAACCGCAAGCGCTTTCAGCTGCTTCTGCTTGACGAACTGCGCAGCAGCAGGAATCGAGACCCAAAGCAAAGGCACCTGCCCGCTGACCACGTCGGTCACTGCCGGACCGCCACCGCGATAGGGAATGTGCGTCAGTTGAGTTCCGGTGCGTATCTTCATCATCTCACCGGCCAAATGACCAGGCGAGCCGTTGCCAACCGAAGCAAATGCGAGCGATCCTGGCTTGTCTTTGGCCATCGCAATCAACTGTTGCACTGTATTCGCCGGAAACTGCGGATTCGCAACAAGAATCTGCGGCAGAGAACAGACAATCCCTACAGGCTCGAAGTCGCGCGCCGTGTCGAAGCTCAGCTTCGAATAGATGGCCGGATTGATGGTGTGCGATGACAACGTGAAGAGAACGGTATAGCCATCGGGCGCGGATCGAGCCACCGCTTCGGTTCCAATCGAACCGCCGGCTCCGCCGCGGTTTTCGATCACGATCGACTGTCCCAGCGCGGCCCGCAAGCGGTCCTGCACGATGCGCGCAATGACATCGGTACCCCCGCCGGGCGGGTACGGCACGACGAAACGAATGGGCTTGTCAGGATATGCGCTCGTCTGCGCATCGGCCGTACCGGTTATGAGCAAAGCCGCTGCGACAATGGCTTTCAACAATGATTGCCTGCGATTCACGATAATCTCCTCAAACGAAGTTCTTGTACTTCGCCAGATGACGCACCGGCTTCGAAAGTGCATCGCGCCGGAACGGGTCGCCGAGCTCCTTGGTCACCATCATCTCGAGCACCGTCGTTTTTCCGTCGGCCTGGTTCTTGACCGATTGCTGAAGCGCGGCGCCGACATCGGACAACTTGTCTACCACCATGCCGTCGCAGCCGAACGATTTCGCAACCGCAACCCAGCTCGGATTTTCGAGCTCGACGCCTTGGTAGCGCTGCGAGTAAAAGTCGACGTGATTCTTCTTCTCGGCGCCCCATTGCCCGTTGTTGAAGAGAACCACAGTAATGCCGATCTTCTCGCGTGCACACGTCAGCAATTCGTTCAGGCTGATGCCCCAGGCACCATCGCCGACGTACGCAATCGCAGGCCGATCCGGCGATGCCACCTTGGCACCGCACGCGACGGGAAACGCATAGCCGCAATTGCCGAAGCTCATCGCCGCAAGCATCGACCGCGGCTCTTCAAAGCGCAGATAAGAGTTCGACACCGAGCATATGTTGCCGATGTCGGTCGACACCATCGCTCGCTTCGGCATCGCGCGCTCGAGCTCGCGCAGCATCTGGCGCGGGTGCATGTGGCTCGAGTTCTTCGAAATCTCGACCGAGTACGGGTCGGTTTCGTGTGTCCACGTGTCGAGCTCCGATTCCCACGCCGCCTTCTCATCCTTGATCTTGGCGGCGCGCTCGGCCTTGTTCTGCTGGCACGCGAGCGTTTTTCGTTGCAGGCGCGCGAGCAGCGCAATCGCTGCTGCCTTGGCGTCGCCGCAGACGCCGACCGAGATCGGCTTGACCAAGCCGAGCATTTTGGCGTCTGTATCGATTTGAATGATCTTGGCCTTCTTTGGCCAGTAGTCGAGTCCGTATTGCGGCAAAGTGCCGAAAGGTCCAAGGCGCGAACCGAGCGCGAGCACGACGTCGGCCTGGCTGATCAGCTTCATCGCCGCCTTCGATCCTTGATAGCCAAGCGGTCCGCACCACAATGGATGCGACGCCGGGAACGTATCGTTGTGCAGATAGCTGTTGGCAACCGGAGCGTGCAGCAACTCAGCCAACGCAATGGCCTCCTTCATTCCATCGGCGAATATCACTCCGCCGCCGGCAAGAATGACCGGAAACTTCGCCTCGGCGAGTATCCGCGCCGCTTCGTCCAGCGCAGCTTCATCGCCGGCGCCGCGACCGATGCGAATCGGCTGCGGAATTTCGACCTCGATGTCGCCGTAGAAAAAATCGCGCGGAATATTTAACTGTGTCGTGCCCATCTCAAGTAACGCGCGATCGAAGCAACGCGCCGTGATCTCGGCGATGCGCTTCGGGTTCATTACATGGCCCTGATACTTGGTGATCTTCGAGAAGATCGGCAGCTGTTCGGTTTCTTGAAAACCACCGAGGCCCATCGTCATCGAGCCCGTCTCCGGTGTGATCATCACGACCGGCGAGTGCGCCCAATACGCAGCCGCAACACCTGTCACGAAATTGGTGACGCCGGGGCCATTTTGGCCGATACACACACCGTGCCGTCCCGACACGCGCGCATAGCCGTCGGCCATGTGCACTGCGCCCTGCTCGTGCGCAACCGGTATGAAGCGAATGCCAGCCGCCGGAAAAATGTCCAACGCGTCCATGTAGGCCGAGCCGACGATGCCGAAGATATCGGTCACGCCCTGTGCCACCATGGTTTCAACGAACGCCTCCGACGGCGTCATTCTCTGCACGCCCTGGGTGACGGTTCGGTTCGGCTGCTTCATATCGGTCATCTTTATCCTCGCTTGGGTGTCGCCGCAGTTTTACTTTACGCTGATTGGATGGCGGGAGAGATCGAAGTATGAGCGAAGACAATCAGAAGATCGACATCCACCGCGGGCTCAGCGGTGTTTACTTCGATCGTTCTCGGGTCTGCTACATCGATGGGCGTGCAGGCGAACTGCGCTACCGCGGCTATTCGATTCACGACCTGGCCGAACGCTCGACCTTTGAGGAGACCTGCTACCTGCTGTTGAACGGGGAGTTGCCGAGCAAGAATGTACTTGCTCGGTTCGACGCCGAATTGAAGGCCGCGCGCAAGCTGCCGCCCGAGATACACAAGCTGATCGAAATTACAAAAAACGCGCATCCGATGGATGTACTGCGTACCGCCGTGTCGGCGCTCGCCGCCTTCGATCCCGACGTGACCGACAACTCGCCGCAGGCGATCGTGCGCAAAGGCATGCGGCTCGCTTCGCAGGTGCCGATGATCGTCGCCGCGCACGAACACATCCGCAACGGGCGCGCGTCAGTGGCACCCGATCCGAAGCTCGGACACGCCGCGAACTTTCTTTACATGTTGAAGGGCGCGGCACCGAGCGCGGACGCCGCGCGTCTGATGGACATCGACATGATCCTGCACGCCGAGCACGGCTCGAACGCGTCGGCATTCACCGCGCGTGTCGTGGCGGG
>DATLOA010000248.1:0-3310 GCA_035536515.1 Burkholderiaceae bacterium
AATGGCGACGTTGGTTTCATCGGGCACCGCGACGCCATCACTATCTGCATACGCTTGCAGTGCCACACTGACCTGACTGACCAGAGCTGCGCGTGCCTTCTCGCTCGAGGCAGCTACGGCACCGGCCACGGGCAAGGCCGAAACATGACGCAGGACAAACGTGTTGATCGGGGGAAGCCGGATCATCATGACGCTGGGCCGGATGCTCACGTCACGGAAGCCTCCCTCGATAAGCAGGCGGCGCAGCTCCTCGGCATCTGGCGCGACTCGTGAGGCGCGGTACTTCGTCGCAGTCTCGATGCCCACGTGCTGTTCCAGGGCATCACCGACGGCGATGTTGTACGGGCCCGCTGATTTCCAGACGCTAAGAAGCACGCGTCCGCCCGGTACGAGAACGCGATGCATCTCACGCAGCGCTGCGCGCTTGTCGGGAAAGAACTGAAGACCTTGCTGGCTCAGAACGACCTGAAAGGAGGCATCCCGCAAGTCCATCGCTACTGCGCTCCCTTCGACCCAAGCAATCGAAGCGCCAACCGGCGAAGGCAGTGAGCGGGCAACAGCCAGCATCCCTGCATTGATATCCAATCCAGTGACGTGACCCGCTGGCCCCACCTTTGAGGCCGCAAGACGCGCCACCACACCGGTCCCGCATGCAAGATCCAGAACGCGCTCCCCGGGCTGCAACGCTGCTGCCACGACCAGCCCAGGTGCCCACGGGCCTATGAAATACGCGACAGCGTATCGCTCGTACAACTCCGCGGCATTGCCACTGACTTGGAATCCTGAACCCTCGCGCATCGTCGCTCCTATTTTGACGCCCAACGTTGAGCTCAGCGGCGCCGCTTCATGGCGTCCGCTGCAGTGCTGAGTTGGGCAGCAATGTCATTTCTTCATTGGGGCTTCACTTGGCACTGCGTCCACCGGTGACTCGAATGCGATGAACAGAATGCAGGGGCCAGCAACGTGTTCTAGACCGCACGATTCTGCTCCTAAATGTGTCGACTGCGATTGGCCATGGACCGGCCGTTAGTCCGTGAGCCGCACGGGGACTTGATCTCGGGCTGAATACTGTATAAATATTCAGTATTAACAGGTACACGAAAACCGCAGTATTGGCGGTGAGTTACTTTTGCCTCGCCGGCCACACGTGCTTCCACGTCGCACGGAGCAGCGCATGGCTCAGGTCACCGGCGAGGATTAAACGGCACCAGCGCGTTGTGCAGCTTCCATTGTTCAGCCCACGTTTCTTGCGGCCGTTCGTGACTGCCAGTATCAATCGAAACAATTCCCAACCGCATCTTCAATCGACGCTGAGCCGTCGGCAATCGTGCCGGCGTTTACATCCATCAGATCTTGCCAGCGCCTCGCGAAAGTGCTGCTGCCAGCCCCGGCATTGTCGAGCTACGCGGCGTTTCGAGATATTTATCTCGAATTCGCGGGCCGGGATAAGTGTGCTGTACGCGCTTCAGTTGACCGGCGTCAATAGCGGCCGACCGACAGCGTAGGCGGCGATATTGTCGAGCACCAACTGCGCCATCGCGCCGCGGGTTTCGTCCGTTGCGCTCGCCTGATGCGGCTGCAGCACGACGTTGTCGAGATTGAACAGGGCGGCTGGTGCGCGCGGTTCGTCGGCAAATACGTCAAGCCCCGCACCGCCGAGTTGACCATTCGCTAGCAGCTCCACCATCGCTGCTTCGTCGACGACCGAACCGCGCGAGATGTTGATGAAAATACCTTTCGGACCCAACGCGCCCAGGACGTCACGGCTGATCAGTCCACGGGTCGCCGTACCACCCGGGCACGCCGCGACCAAAAAGTCGACCGATCGCGCTAGTTCGATTAACTGCGGTTGAAATCGGTAGGGCAGATCTTTCGCCGCCGGACCGTGCCATGAGATCTGCATGTCGAACGCGGCGGCACGGCGCGCGATTGCCTGCCCGATGCGGCCCATACCGACGATGCCCATCCGCTTGCCGCTCGCTTTGCTGGCGAGCGGAAATCCCCCCTGCAGCCAGCGTCCCGCGCGTACAAACCGATCCGCCGCTGCCATGCGGCGTGCAGTGGCGAGCACTAATCCAATCGCGAGATCAGCGACGTCGTCTGTCAACACGTCGGGCGTGTTCGTCACTGCGATTCCGCGTTCGCGCGCGGCAACGAGGTCGACCGAATCGAGTCCGACGCTGAAGCACGCGATCAGTTTGAGTTGTGGCAGTTGCTCCATCAATGCACGCTGAATGCCAGCACCACCGCCGCTAGTGACAACGACGTCGATGCGCGGCGATACTTCGGCCACCAATGCGTCGCCGTCCTTTGCCTCCCACAGTAGATGTGTTTGATAGGTCGCTTGCAGTGTCGCTTGCGCGGGGGTGTAAAGCGGCGCGACGGCCAGCACTTCCGGTTTCACAGATCTTGCCGCCATCACTACGAGTATCCGCGCACGCTCTGCCGCTGCTCGCCTAGGCCCTGAATTCCGAGGGTGACAACGTCGCCGCTTTGCAAATAGCGTGGCGGCTTCATGCCCATACCGACGCCCGGCGGCGTCCCCGTGGTGATGATGTCGCCCGGCATCAGCGTCATGAATTCGCTGACATAACTCACCAAGTGCGCGCAGCCAAAAACCATCGTCGAGGTGTTGCCGCGCTGCATGCGCCGGCCGTTGACGTCGAGCCACATGTCTAGCTTCTGCGGATCAGGCACCTCGTCGCGGGTCACCAGATAAGGGCCGATCGGGCCGAACGTATCGCACCCCTTGCCCTTGTCCCATTGACTGCCGCGCTCGAGTTGAAACTGACGCTCTGAGACATCGTTGACGACGCAGTAACCGGCCACGTAATCGAGCGCGCGATCGAGCGTCACGTACTGCGCCTTAGTGCCGATGACGATGCCGAGCTCAACTTCCCAGTCGGTCTTGGTCGAATTCCTTGGGAGGATGATGTCGTCGTTCGGACCGTTGATACACGTCGTGGCTTTCATAAAAACGATGGGCTCCTTCGGCACCTGCGCGCCGGACTCGGCTGCATGGTCGGCAAAGTTAAGGCCGATCGCGATGAACTTGCCGATACCTATGTAGGGCACGCCGAGGCGCGGCGATCCCGAAACGAGGGGCAGTGACTCTGGCTTCACTTGCGAAATCTTCTTGAGTTCGCGTGCGGCAAGATAAGCACTGTCGACTTGCTGGATCACGCCCGATAGATCGCGAATTCGACCCGATGAATCCAGCAGCCCAGGTTTCTCGTAGCCATTCGGGCCAAAGCGCAGTAATTTCATTTTTTTCCTTACAGCGACATCCCACCGTCGACGAACACCGCCT
>DATLOA010000249.1:0-6316 GCA_035536515.1 Burkholderiaceae bacterium
GCGGGTATCAAGGCGGAGTAGTACGGCTTGTCCTGCACAGTCGTTGCCGATACCGTTGGACTCTGCGGTTGCGTCACGAGTCCGAAACATTTGCCAGCGGCTCTCGGCGAGTCCATCGACGGAGATTCTCCAAGAACATACAAGCGATGCGCTGCTCGTTGCCGTCAGAAAAACCGGCGCTGTGAGGCGTGACGATTACATTGGGAAGCGCCCATAGCGGTGAGCTTGACGGTAGCGGCTCATGCGCGAAAACATCAAGGTATGCACCGGCGAGGGCGCCGCTGGTAAGCGCCGCAATCAATGCGTGTTCGTCGACCACGTCACCGCGGCTCACGTTGACGACATGAGCCTCGCGGGGCAGCCGCCCGAGCGCCAGCGCGTCAACAAGGTGGTGCGTTTGCGCGCTGAGCGGGCAGCACAGTATTAGCCAGTCTGCTTGCGGCAGCAGTTCATGTAACTGCTTGTACTGCACCGTTCGAATATCCGAACGGGCTGGCGTTAATGAATGGCGAGCTACGGAAATTTGCAGGCCGTGCGCCTGAAGCAGCGCACCGATCCGTTGACCGATCGGTCCCCAGCCGACGACGATCGCCGACTGACCTTCCAGATCGCGCGGCAGCCCCGACGCAATCAGCGGCGCCCAGCGACGCTCGCGCTGCGCCGTCAATAACACCGGCAGTCGGCGCGCGAGCGCCAGTATTCCTGCGATCGCGCTGAGAGCCACAACGGGCGCATTCGCCGGAGGACGTGGTGACTTGCACGTCGCGTTCGCACAGCGTCACATAGACGGGTCGATCGGCTCCGGCCGAGTGCACATGGACCCACTGCAGGCTGGGCGCTGCAAGCAGCGCGTTGTAAAACACCTGCGTCTCTGGTTGTATCTCGTGCTTGGTGGACAAACCCGTGACGTCGCGTGATACGAAGGCAATGTCGAAGTCCGCTTCGCTTTCGCCGGGTGCGACGTGAGTCCAAGGTGCACCGCCAAGAGCCTCGCTCACGCGTGCGGAAAGCTCGCGTGCCGCTCTGGGTGTCAGCAAAAGACGAAGCGGCCGCGCGACGTCGCGAGTCCTCTCTATTCCGCGGTCGCCTTCGAGTCGCGCACGATGACCTTCCACTTCTCGTACTCCTTCTGCACGAACTGCGCGAACTGCTCGGGTGTGCCACCGGCCGGGTCGGCGCCCTCGCGAATCATCTGCGCTTCAAGTGCAGGCAGCACTTCATTTACGGCTTTGTTCAATTCGGCAATTACATTTTGCGGCGTCCCCTTAGGCGCGAAGAAACCGAACCAAGAGCCGGCCTCGAAGCCGGGAAAGGTTTTTTCAGCGACGGTGGGAACTTCCGGCAGAGCGCGCGAGCGCTGCGCGCTGGTGACAGCAAGCGCTCGTAGCTTTCCGGCCTGAATATGCTGGATGACCGATGGAATCGTCGCAAACATGAATTGCACGCGGCCGGTCAGTAAATCGTTAAGCGCATCGGCACCCTTGTATGGCACGTGCACAGTGTCAGCGCCCGTGCGCTGGGTCAGCATGAAACCGGAAAGGTGCGATGAGGTGCCGATGCCCGTTGAACTGTAATTGAGCTTGCCCGGGTTGGCCTTCATATGAGCGATGAACTCCGCCAACGTATTTGCCGGTACTGATGGGTGGACGACCAAGACATTTGGCACGTCGGCGATCTTGACGATTGGCACGAGATCCACCAGCGGATTGATGTTCAGCTTTTTGTACAGCGATGGGTTCACTGCAATCGGCCCCACGGAATTGACGATCAGGGTGTAGCCGTCCGGGGTTGCCCGTGCAGCGAGCTCGGTACCGATATTGCCGCCGCCACCCGGCTTGTTGTCGACGATGAACTGCTGCTTCATCCGCTCGGACAGCTTCTGACTTACGGCGCGTGTCAGGATGTCTGTCGTTCCACCGGCCGTGAATGCGACCAGCACGCGGACCGGGCGATTCGGATAGTCGCTTGGCTGCGCGAAGGTCGGAGCGCTGGCGAGTGCAACGGACGCTGCGGCCATTGCTGTCAAGGTGCAGTGGCGCGTGCTGCGAATCGTTGGGATCATCCGTGTCTCCAGTGAGTCTGTATCAGTCGCGGTAAGAAGGATCGATGCGGTCGAGCTTGCGCAACAGGGCGGCCCACTCCATGACTCCGTAGGGGCGTCGCGTGCCTGGCTGGTAGTTATTCCACGTCTCCTCCATGACCCGCTGTGGTACTTCGCGCAGCTTCGCGTTGCACGACATCGCCGCTATCTGCGAGCGGCAGGCCAGTTCCAGACGATGCGTCCAGTTGAACGCTTCGCCGGCAGTGCGGCCGACAACGAGGGCGCCATGGTTGCGCAGAATCAAAGCTTCGCCGTTGCCGAGATCCTCAACGAGTGACTTCTTTTCGGATTCATTCAGCGCCACACCCACGTACTCGTGATAGCCGATCTTCAGAAAGCGCATCGCCGTTTGCGTGATGGGCAGCAGACCGCAGTCGAGCGCGGACACGGCCATCGAAGCCCAGCTGTGCGTGTGAATCACGCAGCCGACCTCGTGACGCGCCCCGTGTACTGCGCTGTGAATCACGTAGCCAGCTTTGTTGACGCCGTAGTTAAGGGCACCGAAGTCCGGTTGCCACAGAATATTCCCCGCGAGGTCCAACTTGATTAGGCACGAGGCGGTGATCTCCTCGTACATCATGCCGTAGGGGTTGATCAAGAATGCTTCCTCTCCCGGGACGCGCACCGAGATGTGGTTGGCCATCATGTCCGACATGCCGTACAGGTCGACCAGCCGGTAGCACGCGGCAAGGTCGACACGAGCGTGCCATTCCTCGGGAGAGCATCGATCTTTTATTGAGGGAATTCGCAGGTCGCCGTCGTCCATCCGAATTTGTCCTGTGCGGCGCTGGCACCTACTTGGCGGCAATCACCATGATCTCTACCAATGCTCTCGGATCGGCCAGCTTGGCCTCGACGCAAGCGCGTGTTGGCAAGTTCTTCGCGTCGACCCATGCCGTCCACACTTCGTTCATCGGTGCGCGATTGCGAATGTCGGTCACCCAGATATGGCACTGGAGAACCTTGGACTTGTTCGAGCCGCATTTGGCGAGCAGGCGATCAATCTCGCCGAGGACCTCCTGCGTTTGTCCCTTTACGTCCTTGCTCAGGTCTTTCGCCACGATTCCCGCTAGGTAAACAGTGTCGCTGTGCTCGACGGCCTGCGAAAGGATGGCGCTCTGGTCGTGTCGCGTAATACTCATGCCTCGCTCCTTCAAGTGGCTGCTGAAAGTAGCATCGCTGCAAGAACGGACGCAATGCGCAGGATGCAAGTTTATAGTTCGCGTCTCAGGCCAGTGCCATGTCGTCAGCGGCATCGCTCTTGCAGGCGCCTAATTTGCTGCACGCCAACCCAAAATGAGCGCCGTGGAACGCCATCCCGCCGGCAACTATGCTGATCAGACACTTGCTCGTCCGCAAGAGCTTCTTGACTCCTGTATTGACGCGCTATCGAGTCACATTGCGGTGTTGGACGAGGACGGCGTCATCCTCGCTGTCAACGCCGCCTGGCGCCGATTCGCCGATGACAATGGGTTCATCGGCGTCAACTACGGAATCGGCTCGAGCTATTTCGACGCGTGCCAGCCCGCGTCGACCGAGACTGTAGAGTGTCTGAGCGTCGCCAGTGGCTTAAGAGATGTAATGCACGGGCGCAAAGATCGGTTCGAGCTGGAGTATCCGTGTCACTCAGCCTCTGGGAATCAGTGGTTTGTGCTGCGGGTTACGCGGGTGACAGAACCCGGGCCAGCGCGTTTGGTGGTAGCGCACGAGAACGTGACGGAGCGGCGCGAAGCTGAAGAAGCGCTCAGGGACGCGGACCGCCGCAAGGACGAGTTCTTAGCATTACTAGCACACGAGTTGCGCAACCCGCTGGCGCCCATCCGGCACGTCCTTCAGATCATCCGGATGAGCGGCGGCCAGGGACAGCTGCTCCACTCGGCATTCGAAATTATGGAAAGGCAAATCGGCCACATGGTTCGCATGGTCGACGACCTGCTCGACGTCAGCCGCATCAGCCGAGGGAGGATCGAACTTCGAGTCGAGGACATCGACCTCGCATCCGTGATCCAGCAGGCCGTAGAAGTAGCGACGCCGCACATTGCGAACATGACCCACAAACTTTCGGTGACGTTGCCACCGACGCCGGTTTATACACGTGGCGACTTGACCCGGCTCGCGCAGGCCGTGAGCAATTTGTTGAACAACGCCTCGAAGTTCACCGACAGTGGCGGCTCGATTCATTTATCCCTCGAGCGGGACGGTAAGGAGGCGGTAATCCGGGTGAGGGACAGCGGCATCGGCATTTCGGCAGAGCAGCTTCCGCTTGTGTTCGACATGTTCAAACAGCTGGATAGCTCACTTGAGCGCACGCAAAGCGGGTTAGGAATCGGCCTGACGGTTGTGAAGAATCTGGTCGAGCTGCATGACGGAAACGTGCAGGTGTACAGCGCAGGTGTCGGGCAAGGATGTGAATTCACCGTGCGTTTGCCAATCCGAGAAGGAGCCCTCGAAGAACCGCGCCAGATGTCGCTCGGCGATCCGCAGATCAGGTCATCGCGCAGGATCCTCGTCGTTGACGATAATCAAGACTCTGCCAATTCGCTGGCTGTCTTCCTGCAGCTACTCGGCAACGAAACGCACACTGCTTTCGATGGCATTGAAGCACTCGAAAAGGCTGCCTCGTTGCATCCCGACGTCGTGCTGCTCGACATTGGCATGCCCAGGATGAACGGTTACGAAGTGGCGAGCCAGCTAAGAGCGCAGCCGTGGGGCAAGCAAGTCATTCTGGTGGCGGTGACTGGCTGGGGCCAAGATGAAGATAGTCAGCGAGCGCACAAGGCCGGATTCGATTGTCACATGGTCAAGCCGATAGATCCCGGGTCTCTGACGACTACGTTGGCTGGGTTATCCGCCGAGCGCGCGGACCGCGATGGTGCCAATGCGATGCATGAAGCCGCAGGTTTTGGCGAACGATAGTGTTAACGCAGCCTGCCGGTTAGTCGTCTGAAGTATGTTCGTCGTAGTCCTCGCCTGTTTGCTCCTCATCGTCCTCACAACTTTAATGCACTACGAAGTCTTGCGCGGCTTGCATCTAGGGCTGCCCAAACTCAAGATTCCAATCCGTACAAAGCTGTTGGTCGCCATTTTGGTCGCGTTCGTTGCGCATGCGGCGGAAATGGGGTTGTACGGCGTCACGCTGTTCGTATTGATTCGTTATTTCGACGCAGGCAGCCTCGACGGATCGGGCGAAACAAACTTGCTCGAGTGTATTTACTTTTCGGCGGAGACCTATACGTCGCTTGGACTGGGAGATATCACACCAGTCGGGCCGGTGCGGCTGCTGGCAGGAGCCGAGGCTCTTAACGGGCTGCTGCTGATCGCCTGGTCCGCGTCGTTTGTCTACCTGTCAATGGAAAAATTCTGGAAGTCGGGTTCGCGCGAACACGACGATCGTTAACACCTTTATGTTTTTCTCTCGGAGAATGAAATGAACGTCATGGACATCCTAAAACAGTATGCGGACAGACCAACCGACACTGAAACCGATTTCGACGAGGTTGCACGACAGGTCTCTCCCGACGTTCTGGGAAACGGTATTGCGCAGGCGTTTCGATCGGACAAGACGCCGGCGTTCGGCGACATGATCGGCAGCTTGTTAGGAAGTTCCAACCCGCAGCAGCGGACCGGCTTGTTGAACCAGCTCATTCAGTCGGTCGGACCCGCAGTGTTGTCGGGCGTCGCGGGCGGCGCGCTGGGTCGTCTTCTGCAAGGCCTGCAGGCCAAGGGTGGAGCCATGCAGCCGACACTGACTCCAACGGAAACAGAGCAGCTCACGCCGCAGCAAATGAAGGAGATCGCCATCGCGGCCGAGAAAACGGATCCGACCGTGCTCGACAAAGTGGGCGGCTTCTACGCGCAGCATCCCGAGCTCGTCAAGATGCTGGGTGGAGCGGCACTCGCAATTGCGCTCGGGCAAATGGCGACACGCATGAAGCGATGAGGTTGTCTGGAGTGTCGCCTAGAGCGTTGAGGCCGCGTTCAGAGAAACGCCGTAGGCTGCTGCTGTCGTTGGCGACGCTTGGCGCGCCGACGTTGACGCCATTTGCTGCTTCGTCGCAATCGCGCCCAATCTTGACGCGCCCGATTCCTGCGAGCGGGGAAATGGTGCCCGTGGTTGGGCTCGGAAGCTGGATAACCTTCAACGTTGGCAACGACCGCGTTGCGCGCGACAACAGCGCGGAAGTGATGCGCAACTTTTTCGCGGCGGGCGGTCGT
>DATLOA010000250.1:0-2383 GCA_035536515.1 Burkholderiaceae bacterium
GACGGCCTATCATTTCGATCAAGCGCTCGCGACGATGCTTGGTGGGCGCATGGGCTTCGTCGAGCCGCTTGCGCACTTGCTCGACAATGCGCAGCTCGTTTGCCGCGAAACCGGTGAGCCGCGCGTTCGACTGGCCGGCAGCTTCGAGACAATTGAGAAGCGCGAGTGCACCCGCCGAATCGATCTGGCCAACCTTGCTGCCATCGACGACAAGCTTTGCGGGGAGCTCGAGTGCCGCCAACTGGGAGGTGATGCGCTCGATGAACGCAAGTCGCCAGGTGCCGGTCAGTTGAAGCGTCGCGGCGCCGGCAGATGCAGAAGTTAGAACGGCATTCGGCGCGACGCCAGGGTCGCGCTCCCTATCGCCATCGCTGGAGGTCACGCCGCTAACAATTGTCGCAACACAAACGGCAGGATGCCGCCGTGTTTGTAGTACTCGACCTCGATCGGAGTGTCGATGCGCAGCTTGATCGAAACTTTCTCCGTCTTGCCACCCGCCCGCTGAATCACCAGGGTCGCGTCCTGCTGCGGCTTGATGCCGGCTTCAAGGCCTTCGATATCAAAAGTCTCATTGCCCGCCAGCTTTAGCGTCTGCGCACTATCGCTGCCGACAAACTGCAGCGGCAATACGCCCATGCCGACCAGGTTGCTGCGATGGATGCGCTCGAAGCTGCGCGCGATTACCGCCTTGACGCCAAGCAATTGCGTGCCCTTGGCGGCCCAGTCGCGTGATGACCCGGTGCCGTATTCCTCGCCGCCGAACACGATCGTCGGCACACCATCTTCGATGTACTTCATCGCCGCGTCGTAAATCGACATCAGCTCGCCGGACGGCTGCCGCAAAGTGAATCCACCTTCGATCCTCGAGCCGTCGGCTTGCTGCGGAATCATCAGGTTCTTGATGCGCACATTGGCAAACGTGCCACGCATCATCACTTCATGGTTGCCACGGCGCGCACCGTAGGAGTTGAAGTCAGCCTTCAGTACGTTGTTGCCGATCAGCCATTGACCTGCGGGTGAAGTGTCCTTAATGGCGCCAGCCGGCGAGATGTGATCAGTAGTAATCGAATCACCAAATATGCCGAGTGCACGCGCGCCTTTGACACCAGTCGACGTCGCACTGGGCTGCATCGCAAAGCCGTCGAAAAATGGTGGCTTCGCGATATAGGTCGACTTCGGCCATGTGTAGACCTGCCCGGAAACACTGCCCACCTTGTTCCACAACTCGCCTGGGTCGCTTTTCACCTTCGCGTAGTTCTCTTCGTACGCTTGCGGATCCAATGCGAACTTCATCAGAGCATAAATTTCGTCAGAGCTCGGCCACACGTCGCCGAGCCAGACGTCCTTCCCGTTGGTTCCTTTCCCGAGCGGCTCGGTCATCAGGTCTCTCAGAACGGTACCTGTGATCGCGTACGCGACCACCAGGGGAGGCGATGCGAGAAAATTCGCCTTCAGATTCGGGTGAATGCGAGCTTCGAAGTTGCGATTGCCCGACAGCACCGCGGCGCACACCAGGTTGTTGCTGATAATGGTTTCGTTGATTTCCGGCGACAGATCGCCGGCGTTGCCAATGCAGGTGGTGCAGCCGTATGCGGCCAGCGAGAACCCGAGCTTCTCGAGATAGGGCAGCAGGCCGGTCTTCTGCAGGTAGTCTGTAACGATGCGCGAGCCCGGTGCGAGCGAGGTCTTGATGTGCTTGCGTACCGTCAGACCGGCTTCCACCGCTTTCTTCGCCAGCAGCCCCGCTGCGAGCAGCACGCCGGGGTTGCTGGTATTGGTGCATGACGTGATCGCGGCGATCAACACGTCGCCGTCGGCGATTGAAACGCCGCCGCGCTCAGGTGCAGGCGCCGGTTGCACCAGCGGCCGGTTGCCCTTCATCTCCACCAATTCACGCGGCGCGCCGTCCGGTGTCGCCGGACCGGCACCCACGCGGACCCCATCGTCAGACCCGAGCGCAAATCGCTGTGACAAGCGCGCACCGGGCTGATTGAATCCATTTTCCAACACCGGTGCTGAAAACAAACGCGTGAATTCGCGCTTCACGTTGCCGATCTCGATTCGATCTTGCGGCCGCTTGGGGCCGGCGAGCGATGGCGCTACGGTACCGAGGTCGAGTGACACAACCGACGAATAGTCGATAGCGCCGGCCTTCGGAATACCGAACATTCCCTGTGCGCGAAAGTAAGCTTCAAAGGCAGCGAGCTCGTCGTGCGTGCGTCCGGTTCCCTCGAAATACGAAATCGTCTTTTCGTCGACCGGGAAAAATCCCATCGTCGCGCCGTACTCGGGCGCCATGTTGCCGATCGTCGCTCTATCCGGCACAGCTAGGCTTGCGGTGCCTTCGCCGAAGAACTCAACGAACTTGCCGACCACTTTCGCC
>DATLOA010000251.1:0-2550 GCA_035536515.1 Burkholderiaceae bacterium
GGTGTTCGCCGCGTCGCTGATGTTCCCGGGATTTTTTGGCGGCGAGGGCGGGGTGACCGCAAACCGCGCCGCCGGTGGCGCGTTCCTCGGCATTCCTGGCATCACTTTCGGCCCGCAGATTCAGGTGTATTACCTGATCGCAGTCTGGTGCTTCGCGTGCATGATCGCGATGTACGCATTGACACAGACTCCATTGGGCCGCATTGCCAATGCCGTGCGCGACAACCCCGAGCGCGCGGAATTCATCGGCTACAACACGCAGCGCGTGCGCTGGCTGATGATGATTCTGTCGACGTTCTTCGCCGGCGTCGCCGGTGGACTGGCTGCGATCAACTTCGAGATCGTCAGCGCCGAGAACGTCAGTGCAATCCGCTCCGGAGGTGTACTGCTAGCTGCGTTTATGGGTGGCGTCGCATTCTTCTTCGGTCCCATTCTCGGCGCGGTCGTGTTTGTTTTCTTCGCAGTTGCGCTGTCGGAGTACACCAAAGCCTGGCAGCTTTACCTCGGTGTTTTCTTCGTTTTGCTGGTGATGTATGCACCGGGCGGGCTGTCCAGCCTGATCCTGATGAACCTGCGCGTGCTGAAATTCAAGAAGTTCGCGCGCCTGCGCGATCCTTATGTGGGTTTGTTGCTGGCGGCAGTGGCACTGGCGTTCGGCACGGTGCTAATTATCGAGATGATGTACCACGTCACGCTGAATGTCGGGCAGGGAGCGGAAGTGCGGCTGTTCGGATTCATGTTCGACACGACACGCGCTCCAGGTTGGGTCTTTGCGGTGACGACGCTTGTCGGGGCTTCGATTGCGTTCGAGTTCTATCGCAGGCGCTTTAAACAGCAGTGGGACGACGCGCAGGTCGAGATCGAGGACTGGATCCGCGAGAATCCATGATCGCTCTTGAACTGCACGGAGTCAGCAAGCGCTTTGGCCGCACCGAGATCATCCGCGAAGTCTCGCTGCAGGTCACGCGCGGCGAACGGCACGCGATCATCGGACCCAACGGCGCCGGCAAGTCGACGTTATTTAACTTGATCAGCGGCCGCTTTGAAGTCACCTCCGGGCGCCTGTCGCTGAACGGCCGCGACATCACCGGCCTCAAGCCGTTCGAGATCAACCGCCTCGGCCTGTCGCGCAGCTTCCAGATCACTAATCTGTTTCATCGACTGTCGGTGTTCGAGAATCTGCGCTGCTCGGTGTTGTGGTCGCTCGGGCATCGGTATTCGTTCTGGAAGAACTTAAACAAGCTTGGCGATGCGGAAGAGCGCGCGGAATCTATTCTCGAACGCGTCGGGTTGAAGCGCAGGCGCGATATAGCGGCCGGCTTGCTGACCTACGCGGAGCAACGCGCGCTCGAGATCGGCATCACGATCGCGGGCGGCGCCGATGTGATTTTGCTCGACGAGCCGACCGCCGGCATGAGCCGCGCGGAGAGCAAACGCGCGGTCGAGCTGATCCGCGATGTGACCCAGGGCAAAACGCTGGTGATGGTCGAGCACGACATGAGCGTCGTGTTCGATCTCGCCGATCGCATCTCGGTGTTGGTATACGGTCAAGTGATCGCGAGCGGAACGCCGGCCGAGATTCGCGCCAACGATGCGGTGCGAGAAGCGTATCTGGGTCAACCGGTAAAAGCGGCCGCCTAATGCTGCAAGTGACGAATTTGCAGGCGTACTACGGCAAGAGCCACGTACTGCACGGCGTCGATCTACACGTCGGGAAAGGAGAGATCGTCAGTCTGCTTGGCCGCAACGGCGTAGGCCGTTCCACAACCGCCAAGGCAATCATGGGACTGGTCGACTGCACCGGCTCGGTCATTTTTAAGGGTCATGACCTGACCAGCAAGAAGACGTATCAAATCGCGCATCTGGGGCTGGGCTATGTCCCCGAGAATCGCGACATCTTTCCGACGCTGACCGTTGAAGAGAATCTTCGGCTCGGTATCAAGGGGACCCACGCAGGCCGTTGGACGTTTGACGAGATGTACCGGCTCTTCCCGCGGCTGCAGGCACGCGCGCGCACTGAGGCCGGCGTGCTCTCCGGCGGCGAGCAACAGATGCTGACGCTCGCGCGTACGATGATGGGCGATCCCGAGCTCGTCATCATCGACGAGCCGACCGAGGGCCTGGCTCCGATGATCGTCACAATGGTGTCGGAGTTTCTGCAGCATTTAAAAGAACATGGACTTTCAGTGTTGTTGATCGAACAAAAGCTGACCATTGCGCTGCAGATTTCGCAGCGCGTTTATGTGATGGGGCACGGCCATATGGTGTTCGAAGGCACGCCGGACGAGTTGAAGGCCAACAAATTGATCCGCCAGGAATGGCTCGAAGTTTGAATAACACATGACAACTCATTACGAACGGCGCGGCGATGTCGCCGTATTGCAGATCGACAACCCGCCGATCAACGGTCTGGGTCACGCCACGCGCAAAAGCCTGATCGACGGACTGGGGCGCGCGCTGCGCGACGACGACGTGCGATCGATCGTGATCACGGGCACCAGCACTGTGTTTTCCGGCGGCGCCGATATCAAGGAATTCAATACACCAGCC
>DATLOA010000252.1:0-3346 GCA_035536515.1 Burkholderiaceae bacterium
GAACCCTGAACGCATACTGATCGCTGTCGAAGCGATCGCCATCGGCCAAGATGCAGTCGAGCGCGCCGCGCGGTACGCGCGCGAGCGCGTGGTGTTCGGCCGACCGATCGGTGCGAATCAATCCATCCAGCATCCGCTCGCTGAGTGCTGGCTAAATCTCGAAGCTGCTTTTTTAATGGCGTCCAGGGCGGCCGAGCTCTATGACGCGGGCCAGCCCTGCGCCGCGGAGGCTAACGGCGCCAAACTGCTAGGCGGGCGCGCCGGATACCAATCCTGTCTGCAGGCTGTTCTGACGCACGGAGGGATGGGATACGCGAAGGAATACCACGTTGAGCGATTGCTTCGCGAGGTGCTGATCAACCGGATCGCTCCGGTCAGCGAGCAACTGATTCTCTGTTTTATTGCAGAAAAGGTTCTTGGCCAGCCAAGGTCCTACTAGGATGGGCGACACACCTGACACCGCGCGTAAATCTGCGCGAGGAAGCAGCTTATGCTGGTAACCCTCAAACAAGCCGCTTCTCTGACAACGCGATGACGCTGCAGCAACTGCTGGGCACTGAGCTACCAATCATCCAGGCGCCGATGGCGGGCGTGCAAGGTAGCGCGCTCGCCATCGCGGTGTCGAACGCGGGTGGACTCGGGTCCTTGCCGTGCGCGATGCTGGCTCCAGATGCCATCCGCAACGAACTGGCAGCGATCAAGGCACAAACCTGCAAACCGGTGAACGTTAATTTCTTTTGCCACGTGCCGTCCGCACCGAATGCGGAGCGCGAAGCGCTTTGGCGAGCCTCACTGCAGCCGTATTACACGGAGTTCGGTATTGACGCGAGCACGATTCCGGTTGCAGCAGGACGTAATCCTTTCACCGAGGAAGCCGCGCAAGTCATCAGCGAATTCAAGCCCGCAGTGGTGAGTTTTCATTTCTCATTGCCCTCTGCCGAATTACTGGCCCGCGTCAAAAGCTGGGGCGCGAAGTTACTGTGTTCAGGCACCACCGTCGACGAAGCGCGTTGGCTTGAATCGCATGGCGTCGATGCGATCATCGCGCAAGGTTTAGAAGCAGGCGGTCATCGCGGGATGTTCTTGTCGGAGGACTTGACGACGCAGGTCAGTACGTTCGCCTTGCTGCCGCAGATCGTGCGCGCGGTGAATGTGCCGGTCATTGCCGCAGGTGGAATCGCCGATGCCACGGGCGTTGCAGCCGCCATCAAACTAGGCGCGGCCGGTGTGCAGATCGGAACGGCCTATCTACTGTGCCCTGAGGCCACGACAAGCCCGGTGCATTGCGCTGCGCTGAAAAGCGACGCTGCTCGCCACACTGCATTGACGAATCTTTTTACCGGCCGCTTTGCCCGTGGAATCGTGAACCGGGTCATGAAGGAGCTGGGGCCGGTCAGTTCGGCTGTACCAGCGTTTCCATTTGCGACTGCCGGCATTGCGCCGTTGCGCGCCAAAGCAGAAAGTCAGGGCAGCGGTGACTTTTCGCCACTATGGGCAGGTCAGAATGTGAGCGGGTGCAAGGAAATCCCGGCCGCTGTACTCACTAGGGAACTGGCTGCCGATCTGAAGCACTGATCGCTTTACGAGTTAGCTGATCGTAAGCGTGGCAACACTGCTGGCGGTAATCACGATCTACAACTTCAGGCGAAACCTCAATGACCCCGGTTCTACAAGTCGATGCAAACGAGTTTGAAAGGCCCGAGTTTCAGCAAGCGCTTAATCAGTTTGCACGCGTTTACCTGGCCGAAGGTGACTCGTGGTTAAGCTACGGCTCCACCAAGTTTCGCAATGTGCTTGGCTCGTTGCAGTTACCCGTGCCGGCTTGCGTTCTCAACATTTCACAGCCGGGCGACACATTGCGCCGGATGCACGAAACGACGCGCAATCCGCAGTTCTATTTCTACCTGCGCAATAAGAGCGGGCGGCGCTGGAACGGCATCTTCCTGTCGGGCGGAGGCAACGATCTAATCGATGCGATCTGGAATGAACGCATACAGCGGTCGGAGATACTCCTGCAACCACCCGTGCCGGCCGATATTGAGCTGTCCAATCTGCGGTCTGTCATCAACGAGGCGGCGCTGGCGGATCTGCTCAGTTACATCAAGATCAACGTGACTCAGATCGTGACTCAAGGTCGCGACCAGATAGGCGGTGACAGCAACGGCGCGCCGTTGTTCATGCATACCTATGCCCTGGTACAGCCGCGCCCTGCACCCGTCAGGTTCTTCGGTGGTGGCCCCTGGTTGCATCCCGCCTGCCTCTGGCTCGGTATCAAGCCAGAGTTGTGGCTCGAACTAGCCCGTTTGCTTCTGGAGGAACTGGCAGCCTGCCTCAAATCGCTCAACCTTCCCAATTTTCATGTCATCGACACATTGCACCTGACGACGACGCTGCAACCGGCAGAGCCCAATGGCCGCGGCAACTCAAGAGACTGGGAAAACGAGATTCATCCGAATCGTGGCGGATACAAGAAACTGGCGGCAACATGGTCTGCCGCAATCGGATAGCGAAGGTTTGAAGGTGGCTCGTGATCGCCCGTCCGACGCGCCGGCGATTCTTTGGATAAGCTTTACCGCGCAGGAAAGCGCGTGAACCGTTTCGCGGAGAGAAAGTAGAACCCACCCGCGCCGACAACAAGCAGCGGCAAGCCGAGGAGCACGCGCTGTCGATCACGTGCTTTGTCGCGCAGATGCCGTAGCACGAGTTGCTCGCCGGCAGCGATTTCGCCCCGTCCCGCCAAGTATTGCCGTAGGCGGTCAACTTTGTCCGGATCCATGTCCGCTTTGCCCCAGCGAACGTTTTGTTCAAGCTCTCGCAGACGCGTGAGCTCCGCCTGACTGCGCTCGATCGATGCGATGGTCTCGATGCGTGTCGCACGTTCGAACTCTGTGAGAAAAGTAGTTTGAACGGGCGGTGCGATGCTTTCGATTGCGTCGAGCCAGGGTTGATCCATTTTCGGAGATGCGAGAAGCAGCAGACCGACAATCGCAATTGCTGCGAGCACTACCTTGCTCAGATTGCGAACAGAAAGCCGCTTCAGCGCAAACGCCAGCCCCACCAGCGCCATCGCAGCGCCGAACGCGCTGACAATGGCGGGGCCGGTCGGCGTGTCCCAACTCCACGACGCGTAGAGACCTAGAGCCGTCAACGCGACCCCAAGGCCCCAAGCGAGCAACAGGCGCCGTCCCATGTCATTGATAAAAAGATTCGCAAGCGCTGCAGGGACGATTAAGTAGGCGAACACGAGCAGCACGCCGGCCACACGGACCGAGGACGTCACTACAAAGGCGAAAGAGCCGTAGAAGACGAAGTCCCAAACGAACAACCGGCGCCCGTGTGATGCGGC
>DATLOA010000253.1:0-4912 GCA_035536515.1 Burkholderiaceae bacterium
CTGCTGAGACTCATGGTGGCGATGTGGGTGTTGTTTGCGTGCGGCGTCGGGTTGATTGCGTGGGGAGTGATCAGCGTACGGCGCGGCACGCTATGGGACAACGATGTCGCCAGCGAGTGGGTCCGCCGCGACGATGATCCGACGATATTCTGGACCGCGGTGTCGGTGATTTTTACGCTCGCGGTGCTGGCGATCGGCGTTGGAGCGATTGCGGGCTACGGCTCGCGTCCTTTGTAGACGCGGCGCCTGATGGACTTTTTCGAACACCAGGAGATCGCGCGCCGTTCGACGCGCCGTCTGATTGTGCTGTTCACGGTCGCGGTGATCTTGATCGTCGTCGCGGTCAATGTTGCTGCCGCCGCGCTTTATCTCGGCTTTCTGATACCTGCCGGCTTCGCGCGCACGACGGCTGCGCTACCTGCGGGCTTCTATTTCATGAATACGTGCATCGTGCTTGGCCTGATTGGCGGCGGCACCGCTTATAAGATGAGCGCACTTAGCGCGGGTGGCGCCGCGGTTGCCAACCTAGTCGACGCGCGCGAGGTCGATACGACCACGCGTGACCTGCTCGATAGGCGCCTGATTAACGTCGTTGAGGAAATGGCAATTGCTTCGGGCGTGGCCGTTCCGCGCGTGTACGTGATGGATAACGAAACGGCTATCAACGCATTTGCTGCCGGTCACTCGATCAACGACGCGGTCATCACCGTGACGCGCGGCACGCTGACGCGGCTGTCGCGCGACGAATTGCAAGGAGTGATTGCACACGAGTTCTCGCATGTGCTCAACGGCGATATGAAACTCAATCTGAGGCTCATCGGCGTTCTGCACGGGCTGCTGATCGTCGCGCTCGCAGGCCGCCTGCTGCTCGAGCTCGGGGGCCGCAGTCGTGGTAGCGGCAGCTCGCGCAGCGGCAATGCGGTGGCGGTCCTTTTCTTCGCCGGCCTGGCACTTTGGATACTCGGCTATATCGGAGTGTTTTTTGGCCGGTTGATCAAGGCTGCGGTATCGCGGCAAAGGGAGTTTCTTGCCGACGCCAGCGCGGTGCAGTTCACGCGCAACCCGGACGGCATCGGCGGCGCGCTGCGAAAGATCGGCGGGTTGACTGAAACAACTGGCCTCGGCACGCGCATCGAACACCCGCAGGCCGAGGCGCTTTCGCATCTGTTTCTTGGCGCAGCGCGGCCGACCTTCGTGCGCGGTTTGTTCGCAACCCATCCGTCCCTCGAAGAGCGCGTACAGCGCATCTACGGCCGCAAGCAGGCGTTCCTGCCGGCGCCGGAGAACGCCGTCGCGCTAGCGATGGGCGGGCCGGAGCCTTCGCCCGCGCTCGAGCCTTCGCCCGCGACGACGGTGAGTGCTCTGTCGCCGGTCGCGGGCCTGGTGGCGGCAGCGGCGGCCGGAGCCGCAGCGCCGGGCGATATCGCCGCGGCAATCGGTACCGTCGCGGCGCCGGCGCAGCGCGATTTTGTTTTGGATGAATCGAAGGCCGCCGATGCGCTGCGGCGCGCCGCCAGTGACGCCACTCACGCGCAATTGATCGCATATGCACTGCTGGTGGAAAAAGACAGCGAATTGCGCGCTCAGCAGTGCACGTTGATCGCTGAGGCGTACGGAGCCGAAGCATCTCAGGCGGCAGATCGGTATCACGGCCTGATTCATCAGCTTCCGCCGGGCGCACGCCAGCCGCTGTTGGACGTCGCTATGCCCGCGCTGCGCAAGCTTCCTGAGCCGGCACGGCAGCGCGTGCTGAAGCTTGCGCATCTGCTGATTGTTGCCGACGGCCGCGTATCGGTGCGCGAGTTTTTGCTGTTCACCATTTTGAAGCGCCGACTCGGGCCTGATGCGGGTCGAGCGGTGCCGGTTCGCTATCGCGCCATCAGTGAGCGCGCGCAGGACGCCGCGCTTGTGCTATCGCTCGTCGCTGCGGTGCGACTGCCGAAGCGGCCCGAGCATGCATTTAATGCCGGTGCTTTGCTGCTGCCCGAAGCAAACGTTGAGCTTGTGCAAGCTGGCGCGATCAAGCTGGATGAAGTGTCGGCCGCGCTCGATCGGTTGAATCAACTGACGCCGCTTGCGAAGCCGCAGCTGATCAAGGCAGCCACCGCCGCTGCGTTCGTGGATAGCGAGACGAACTGGCGCGCTGCCAGCACGCTACGCATGATTTGTGCTGCACTCGATGCGCCGTTGCCGCCGCAGATTACGACAGCAGAAGCGGTGGCTTAGCAAATTTCTTGTCAGCAAGCTGAGCGCTGGTTAACAATGGCGGACGTTTATAACGAGGAGCAAGCGATGGCAACCAAGAAGAAAGTCGCTAAGGCGAAAAAAGCTACCAAGAAGACAGCAAAGAAAACCTCGAGGAAAACGTCGGCGAAGCGCGAATTGATCGCACCGCGCGGCGACAAGCGCTACGTGCGGCGAAGCAAGACGGGGCAATTCACCGAAAGCGACGATCAAGGCAAGTCGTTGAGCAGAGACGTCCGCCAAAAGGCGAAGACCAGAGTCAAGGCGGGCCAGGGCGACAAAGGAGATCGTAGGTAATGCGGTCAATGCGTCCGGTCTGTCTGGCGTGCGTTTCAATCGACGTCGAAGCCATCGGTGACGGACAACCAGCCGACGCAGCGCTGTTCGCATGCTTCGACTGCCAGGACGTGTTTTATTTCATGGCAGACACGCGGCCACGCGTCAGGCGGCTCGGTTTGTTCGAGATGTACGAACGCCGCAGCGCCGGCCGGCGCGTATCAACTCCAACGGGGCCCACCTAAGCTGCCACGCCGGCAGCGTGCGCCTGCTGGTCGGCGTGATAGCTCGATCGCACCAGTGGGCCGCACGCGGCATGCGTAAAGCCCATGCTCCGCGCTTCAGCCTCGAACATTCGAAAGGTGTCGGGGTGCACGTAGCGCAGTACCGGCAAGTGGTGCGGGCTCGGCGCTAAATATTGGCCGACGGTCAGCATATCCACTTGATGTGCGCGCAGATCGTGCATCACCCGCACGATTTCTTCGTCGGTTTCGCCAAGCCCCACCATCACACCGCTCTTGGTCGGCACGTTCGGAACGTTGCGCTTGAACTCGGCAAGCAGCTGCAGTGAATGCGCGTAGTCGGAGCCCGGCCGCGCGTGACGATACAGCCGGGGCACCGTTTCCAGGTTGTGGTTCATCACGTCGGGAGGTGCGGCTTCCAGAATCTGCAGCGCACGATCAAGCCGGCCGCGGAAATCGGGCACCAGCACTTCGATGCGCGTCGCCGGCGAAAGCTCGCGTGTTGCGCGAATGCAGTCGACGAAGTGCTGTGCGCCGCCGTCTTTCAAGTCGTCGCGATCGACCGACGTAATGACAACGTACGAGAGCTTCAGCGCCGCGATCGTTCGGGCGAGATTCACCGGCTCATCAGCGTCGAGTGGATCGGGGCGCCCGTGGCCCACGTCGCAGAATGGGCAGCGCCGCGTGCATTTGTCGCCCATGATCATGAATGTCGCGGTGCCGTTGCCGAAGCACTCGCCGATATTTGGGCACGAGGCTTCCTCACACACCGTGTGCAAATTGTGTTGGCGCAGGATGTTCTTGATCTCGTAAAAGCGCGTCGCCGGCGAGCCCGCTTTAACTCGAATCCATTCTGGCTTCTTCAGCGCCTGGTCAACCGGCACTGGCGTGATCGCAAACTTCTTGAACACTTTGCCGGTCTTGGCTTCGCCTTTTTTCTTCTCGAAGCCGACGGCGGGTAAAGAGGTATCCATCAGGTCGCCCAGTTTAGCGAACGCAGGCTCGCGAGCGGGAGCCGGCGCTGACAGATGTGCTTGCAGCCGTTCAGCCAAACGAGCCGCGACGTCCTCGCAATCGGCTACGACGCCGAGTGTTGCGAGGTCGACGACTTGTAGTCCGGCGTAGCCGCACGGATCGATCAGCGCATACGGTGCCAGGTCCATCGCGACATTCAGCGCGACGCCGTGATAACTGCACCCGCCGCCGACCTTGATGCCAAGCGCAGCGATTTTTGCGACGCCGTCAAAGGGTGGCAGTGCCTGGCTCGGCCACGGTGTAAATACGCCTGGCGCACCGGGCACGCGGCTGCCGTCGACGCCGAACGAGTACAGCGTTTGAATCACCGACTGCTCGATACGGAATACCAACTCCTTGACGTAGATGCCAAGGCGACGCAGATCCAGCAATGGATACGCGACCACCTGGCCGGGGCCGTGATACGTGATCTGGCCGCCACGATCGGTAGCAACCACTGGAATGTCAGACGCGGCCAGCAGATGTTTGCGCCGTCCCGCCTGGCCCAACGTGAAAACAGCGGGGTGCTCAACCAGCCAAAGCTCGTCATCGGTGCCGGCATTGCGCTGTGCGTTGAACTGACGCATCGCCTGCCACGTGCGAACGTAATCGGCGCGCCCGAGGTTCCGGACGATCATCGCCTACAGGACGACCTTGACCAGTGGATGGCTTGTCAGCGCTCGATACAGATCGTCGAGTTGCTCGCGCGACGTTGCGCGAATCGTGGCGGTAACCGACAGATAATTGCCGTCCTTCGAAGTCCGCATCTCTAGCGTGCTCGGATCGAAATCAGGCGCGTGCGCCTGCACGACCTCGACGATCGCCTGTGCGAACTCGTCGACCCGGCGGCCCATCACCTTAATCGGAAAGTCCGTCGGAAACGTCAGTCCGGGTGGGCGCGGCGTCAGGTCGGAGGGTTTGGGTTCATTGCTCATGCAATTCGTTCGCCTGCGCGAGACTCCATCGAATACATGCCTCGTTGGGCACTCCAAGCCCGCGCGTCTTCCACTTTGGCCTGTTGAAACCAAGTGTGCATTTTGCGATACATGGGGCCGGGTTGGCCTGTCCCAATGCTTGCGCCGTCGATCGAGACGATGGCGAGCACCTCGCGGCCCGATGAGCTGAGCCAGACTTCG
>DATLOA010000254.1:0-11550 GCA_035536515.1 Burkholderiaceae bacterium
CCAGTCTGGGCGAACGCTAAGCCACCTACCATGGCCAAGCCCGCCGCAGTGGCGATGATTGTCTTCGTGCTCATTTGAACTCCTTGATTATGTAAGAACGTGTGCGCGAAAACCTTTCGCGGCGACAGTTTGTCGGCAACATCCGTGCCTGAGCAGGGTATTTCCCCTCCATGGGATGCACTCCATGAACGCCAGCACACCGCAGTTGCGCCTCAGCGCTAGCGCCGCCACCGTCGCTAGAATGGGGCTCCGGCGCAAAGTCAGTGCGTGCGAGGCCAGCAACGGGTCTGGCGCGGCGCACATCCAATCCAATGCTGATGCGCGTTGCGCGCATTCCGTCGCTAGCACTCCTTTCAGGGTTTCTCGTCATCGTGCTCGCCGGTTGTATCGAAGGAATGTTCTTCTACCCAGATTCGGCGACTTACACGACGCCGGCGCAAGTCGGGGTGCGCGCGGATGATGTTCAGATCGTTACGGCCGACGGATCGCGTTTGCATGGCTGGTTTCTGCCCGCCGTGGGCAACACGAAAGGCACCGTCCTGCATCTGCATGGCAACGCGGGCAACGTCAGCAATCATTTGCCCCTGGTTTCTTGGCTACCCGCCCGCGGATACAACGCCCTCATGGTGGATTACCGTGGGTTCGGCCGCTCAGAGGGCAAGCCATCGCTCAACGGCATTGTCGATGACGCGGCCGCAGCGCTGGCCTATTTGCGCACGCGGCCGGACATAGACACGTCCAAGCTAATTGTCTTTGGACAAAGCATCGGCGGCGCGACCGCTCTGCGCCTACTCGCGCGCGACGCAAACGGCGTGCGGCTCGCGGTAATCGACTCCGCCTTTGCAAGCTACCGCGGAATTGCGCGCGATGCGACCGCGGGCGGTCCGCTGGCTCCGGTTGCGGCGCTAACGGCCGGTGTCTTGCCGGGACCCGATAAAGATCCGATCACCGCGCTGAAATCCATTCGGGTTCCGGTGATCTTCGTGCACGGGAAGAAAGACTCAATCATCGACGCCGTCAACAGCGAACGGCTTCACGTCGCCGCACCTGGCTCACAACACTGGAGCGTGCCCGACGCGATGCACATCATGGCGCTAGCGCAACCCGGGTCGTGGCGCGAAAAGCTGGTGCAGGCGATGGACGAAGCGGTACGGTGACTGCTGGCAATGGCTAGCGCAGGTTGCCGGTATGCCCCAGCGAATAGCGACCGGGCTGTGGCCAGACAGTTAGTCCGTGCGGCTCTTTCCCGACTGGAATCTTTGTGACGGCACCCGTCGCAGTATCTATCGCGTAAACGACATCATCAAAGCGGCCCGACAGCCAGAGCGTCTTGCCGTCGGCGCTGACGTTTCCCATATCCGGACTGCCGCCGCCGGGAATTGGCCAGGTCTTCTCAACCTTGCGCGTAGCGAAGTCGATCACCGAGACGCTGCCGTCTTTGCCGGCGCGCGGGCCATAAACCTTGTGCGAGCCGCGATTGGCGACATACAGCTTGCTTCCATCGCGGCTGGGATAGATGCCGTGCGTGCCGACGCCGGTCTTAATGAACTCGAATTCGGAAAATTTCTCTCCGTCGATCACGTGCACGCCGTCCGCGTGCATATCGGCCACGTAAAAAAGTCTGCCGTCGGGCGAGATGCGAATGTCCTGAGGCATTCCTCCGCGAGACAGCTTCAAATAGCTGATCACCTTGCGATTGACCATGTCGACTTTGGCCAGCTTGCCACTGAATTCGCACGTAAAGATCGCGTAGCGACCGTCGATCGAGAAGTCGGCATGATTGACACCGCCGCACTCAGGCACCGCAAGCGAGCTTTGCATTTTCATTGTTTGCGCGTCGCGGAAGTCGAGACGCTTGCGCGCTTCGGCAACAATGATCGCCGACGTTCCATCCGGCGTGAAATACATGTTGTACGGATCGTCTACCGCGATCGACTTGCCAGGCTTGCCGGTCACGGGATCGACTGGGGTCAGAGTGCCGTCGGTTCGTCCCTCGGCGTTGTTTGCGACCCAGAGCGTCTTCAGATCCCACGACGGCACAACGTGCTGCGGATTGCGTCCGACGCGAAATTTGTCGACGACCTTCATCGTCGCCGGATCGATCACGTAAACATCGTTCGATTGACGGTTCGGCACGTACACACGCGGCATTGAGTTTGCAACCACCGCGCTCAGCTTGCCGCTCGCAGTTTCACTGTAGAGATTTTTGGCATCCACCACCGGCGGCATTCCCTGCACCGTTTGCAGAGCAGCGCTCGGTGGCTGTTGAGCCATAACCACGCTTGAACCGAAGGCCAGTGACCAGATGATTGACTTGTGATGCATTGATATTCCCTGTTTGTCTGCCGGCCGCATCCTAAGCCATAACTCTCGTCTGCTCGGTGGTGAGATATAGCTCATGAGCGCTAACGGGAGCTTGTTGACGCAGTGCGAGAAGCGTTGACGCTTAACGCCAATGAAGCGAGAAACACTCGGCCGATTTGGTGAAGGGATGGACGTCTCGTGCGCGCAATGCTGCTACAAAGTGCCGCAGCCCATCGCAGATGATCGATCGTGCTCTTTGATGGCGTCGGCCAACGGCGCGATACCTTCACCCGTGGTGGCGCAGGTTTTCAGAACCGGCCGTTTCTTTGCCGCTCCACGTGGTGCAGGCATGCCCAGTAGATCGCGGGCGGTGTGCTCTGCGCCCGGTAAGTCCGCTTTGTTGACGACGAAAATGTCGGCGATTTCGAGCACGCCGGCCTTGAGCGCCTGTATCTCGTCTCCCAGGCCCGGCGGATAAACGACGATGCGCGTGCGCGCGATCGCGGCGATCGCGACGTCTGATTGTCCCGCGCCTACGGTCTCCACAATAATCATGTCGAAGCCGGAAGCATCGAGCAACGACACGATCTGCGCTGTTGTGCGCGACAGCCCGCCCGCGTGACCGCGTGCTGCGAGCGAGCGAATGAATACGCGCTCGTTTGCCTGATGCTCGGCCATGCGAATGCGATCGCCGAGCACAGCCCCGCCGCTAAACGGACTCGACGGATCGATCGCGACGACTGCGACGGAGTAGCCGCGCGTCAGCAGTTCTCCGACAAGGGCGTTAACGAGGGTGGACTTTCCGGCGCCTGCCGGGCCGGTGATCCCCACAATGTGTGCGCGTCCCACATGCGCACTCAAAGCCCCAAGCAATGATTCCGCGCGCGGCGGGTCGTTTTCGATCGAAGTGATCGCCCGCGCGATGGTGCGACGGTCCCCCGCGAGGATGCGCTGGAGCCATTCCACTCTGCAGCCTGTCAGACGATTGCGAGCGGCTGTCCAAATCCCAGCTCACGCCGCAGCACAGCACAAATTTCGCCGTGCGTCGCGCCGGCGCCGGCAGCGTCGACAATGCTCGCCATGACGTTTGCGGTGCCCTGCGCGCACCGCGCGAGATCGTCCAGAGCTTTGGCTGTCTCGGCGTTCGATCGATTGCGCTTGAAGCACTTCAGGCGCGCGATCTGCGCTTCGATTGCCGCCGGCTCCGGATACGGCTGCGAGCGATAGTCGTGGGGATCTTCGTCGACCTGATACGCATTGACGCCGACGACGGTTTGCTCGCCGCTTTCGATCTGCGCGTGATGCGCGAGCGCGGATTCGCCGATCATCCGCTGCACGAGCCCGTCTTCAACCGCCCTGTACATGCCGCCCGCGGCGTCTATCCGCGCGATGACTGCTTCAATTTCTTCCTGCATCCGATCGGTCAGCGTCTCGACGTAGTACGAGCCTCCAAGCGGATCGATCACGTCCGTCAAGTGCGCCTCTTCACGCAGGATGTTCTGCGTGGCAATCGCGATCCGCGCGGCCTCTGCCCCTGGCACCGACAACGCTTCGTCGTAACCGTCGGTATGCAGCGACTGCAAGCCACCGAAGATGCCCGCCATCGCTTGCGCGGTCACGCGCGCGATGTTGTTCAGCGGCTGCTGGCGCGTCAGATCGGCGCCTGATGTTTGCCCGTGAAACTTGAAGCGCCAGGATTTCGTGTCCTTTGCTCCGAGACGCTCACGCGCATAGCGCGCCCACAGCCGCCGTCCGGCACGAAATTTTGCGATCTCTTCAAAGAAACTTATCGAGATGTCGAAGAAAAACGTAAAGCGCGGCAGGAAGCGATCGGGATCCATGCCGCGCGCGCTGCAGTCCTCGGCGTACTGCAGCGCCGCCGCGAGGGTGAAGCCCATCGCTTCGGCGGGGGTCGCACCGGCCTGCTGCGTGTGCTGCCCAACAACCGACAACGGATTCCAGCCCGGCAATGATTCGTTGGCAAACTGGATGTGATCGGTCAGCACGCGCCGCGCGCCGGGCAGCGCGAGGCGGAAGAACATGTGATTGGCGACGCAGTGCGATAGATAGTCGGACTGGTTTGACGTGCCGGTAATCTTTGTCCACGGAATGTCGCGCCGCCTTGCCACTGCCAGCAGCAACGCGAGCAGCGTAAAGGGCGAGGGATCATTCAACGCACACGAGATGCGATCGATCGGCACATCCGCCAGTGCGATGTCCATATCTTCGACGCTGTTGATCACCGCGCCGCAGGTGCCAAGCAGCTCGGGCGGCGCCCCGTCGGCGTCGTAGCCGCGATAGACCGAGTTGCATGGAATCAGTGACAGCGCGGTTGCGCCATGCGCGAGGATCTCCTTCAGCCGCTTGTTGTAGTCCTGCGGCGTTCCCCAGCCGATCAGCTGGCGCTGTGTCCAGCTGCGGCCGCGATGCATCGATGCGTAGATCCCACGCGTGTTGGGGTACTCACCGGGAAATCCGAGGTCGTCAAAAAAATTATCGCCCGCACGATCGTGCGGCGTGTACAGCGGTTTGATCTCGATACCCGAGCGGTTCACTGAAGGCTTGCCGCCTGCGGTGCCGTCGTACGCCTCCTGCCAGCGGCGCTGTGCGTGCTCGAGCTCGGATTGAAACAATCGTGCCTGGGGTTTGTTCATGGCTTCCTCATTGCATCTCGTTGCTTCGCATTGCACGCGCGCGCGTTGACAGTGCTCGAACCTCGTCGGCGATCTGCTCGAGAGACGTACCCGGATGGAACACGCGCGCAACTCCGGCTTCGAGCAACCGCTTTTCGTCTGCCGCCGGCACGATGCCACCGACGATCACCTGCACGTCGTGCGCGCCGGCCTCGCGCAGCGCAGTCACCAAACGCGGCACCAGCAAGTGATCGGTGGCCAGCGACGAAATTCCGATCACCTCGGCGTCCTCTTCAATGGCGAGCTTCACGACGGCGGATATCTCCTGCCATGGCGGCGTGTAAATCACTTCCATGCCGGCGTCACGCAAGGCCGCCGCGACGATGCGGCTGCCGCGGTCGTGCCCGTCAAAGCCGATCTTGGTGACGATGACTTTCGGCGGATGCGTTGAGGCTGAGGCGAGAGGCAATTCAGCCATGCTGCGCCTCCCTCAGGAATGATACGAACTTGCGCGCCAGGGAGCGCGGCGTTTCGCGCCCACCCGCATCGAACCAAAAGCGCGACCAGTTCAGTGCGCCGATCAACATTAATCGCAGGGTCCTGCGATCGCTGCTGCTGGCAAGTGGCAATGCGGCGATCAGACCCGCCAGCTCTTTCTCATACATGTCGCGGAAGCCGGCCAGACGCGCCGCGGCCGGCGCAACATCTTCGGGCAACACGCGTATCAACACCTGCGCATAGTCGCTGCGCCGAAGAATAGTTTCGAGGTGCGCGGTGCAGCCGAGCTGCAGCCGCATCCAGGGCTCGGACTCCTTCGCGATGGCCGTGCGCACGTTGTGCAGCAACTCTTGCACACCGCGCTCGTAGACTGCCACCAACAGGTCTTCTTTGGCGGCGAAGTGGTAGTACAGCGAGCCGGGCAGCATGCTGCACGCGTGCGCGATGTCGCGCATCGAAGTTGCGACGTAGCCCTTTTCGGCAAAGAGCCCGGCCGCGGCGTCGAGCACGACCGAGACGCGGTTATCGGACCGCGGGGAACGCAGCGCTACCGCAGACACCGACCGTACTCCTAAACCAAACGAACGTTTGGTTTATACCGACGCGGGTCGATGGCTGTCAAGCGTTGAAGGCACGATTGCAAGCAGCTTCTCCAGCGCGGCAGGCTCAATCGGCTTGACCAAATGAAAATCAAAACCGGCTTCGTGCGATCGCCGCCTGTCTTCATCCTGGCTGCGTCCGGTTAGAGCAACCAACACAAGGCGGGCACCCCAGGGCAGCGCTCGAATCCGGCGCGCGGCGTCGTAACCGTTGAGTTTCGGCATACCGATGTCGAGTAATACGATCTCGGGCGCAAAAGACTCGCCGACCTGCAGTGCCGCGAGGCCGTCTGGTGCGGTTCGAGTTTCATTGCCCATCATATTCAGCATCATTGCCATGCTTTCGACCGCGTCTTCGTTGTCGTCGGCGATCAAAATGCGACGTCCGGCCGTTGGCGCTGTTGTCGTGAGGCTGTTGATGCGCTCGAAGTCCTGTGCCTGGATGACCGCTACCGGCAGCTTCACTATGAACTCGCTACCCCTGCCCAGTCCGGCGCTCTTTGCCTCAACCGTGCCACCATGCATTTCAACGAGCCGTCGGACAATCGACAGTCCGATTCCCAATCCACCGTGCGAGGTTTCTAGCGAGCGATCCGCTTGTGTAAACATTTCGAACACTTCGTGGAGCAACTCCTTGGCAATGCCGACACCGGAATCCTTGATCGTGATCACGGCGTCGCCGCCGGCGCGATGTACATCCAATGTGATGTCTCCACCGTTCGGTGTGTACTTCGCGGCGTTGACCAATAAATTGCTCAGCGCCTGCGACAACCGCGCCGAGTCGGCGTCGACGTAGATCGGTACCGGCGGCAGTGACACTGTTAGCCGGTGTTGCTTCTCCTCAATCGGCGGCGTACAGGTCTCCAGTGCGTGCTGGACAATGTCGGCTAGGTTCGCACGTTCGATTCGCAGCACAAAGGTGCCGCGGCTTATGCGGTTGACGTCGAGAAGGTCGTCGACCAGGCGAATAATCTGCGTAAGCTGGCGTTCCATCATCGCGCGAGCGCGCTCGACGACGTCGGCATCGGCGCCGGCCAGGCGCATGACCTGCAAACCGTTGCGCAGCGGCGCTAACGGGTTGCGCAATTCGTGCGCCAGCGTTGCGAGAAATTCATCCTTGCGGCGATCAGCCTGCTGCAGCGCGCTGTTGGCCGCGTCAAGTTCGGCGGTGCGGGCGGCGACACGTCGCTCAAGATCGTCGTGCGCTTCGCGCAGCGCCGCCGCAGCCTGCTTGCCGGCAGTGATGTCGTGCATCGAAACCACAGCGCCCAGATGCCTACCGGCACCGTCGTAAAACGACTGACCGCTGGTGCAGACCGTTCGCACCTTGCCACGTTTGGGGGCAATGACCATTTCGACGTCGCGCACGTGTTCGCCGCTCAGTGCGCGAAAAAGAGGGATCTCCTCCTTGGACAGCGGGGTGACGCCGTCGGGTCGATACAAGTCGTAGTGTTGCGCCCACTGGTCCGCCGGGACAGATTCTTGCGGCAACCCATGGAATTCGCGCGTGGCCTGGTTGAAAAGCGTCAACACCCCCTGCGCATTGCAGGCGACGATTCCTGTCTGCAGGCTCTCGAGAAGCGCTTGCGCAAAACCGCTGGCCTCGGTCAGTTCTGCGGTGCGCTGCTGCACCCGCTGCTCGAGTTCGCCATGCGCGGCGCGCAGCGCATCGTCCGCCTGCTTCCTATCGCTGATGTCGCGCAAATAGCCGGTGAACATCGGCTGGTCCGCGTCGCCGATCGCCGTGATTGCAAGCTCTACTGGGAACTCACTGCCATCGGAACGCATCGCAGTCAGTTCGAGCTGCCTATTGAGCACGTGCTGCTCGCCAGTGGCGATATAACGCCTCATCCCTTTCCGGTGGCTCTCGCGCAGCGCTGGTGGAACGATCACCTCGCCCATCTCGCGTCCGATGACGTCATCGCGTCGGTATCCGAACATGAGCTCGGCCGCCGGATTGAAGTCGACGATCTTTCCGTCGTGATCGATGGTAACGATCGAGTCGAGCGCAGTTCTAAGCATCGCCGACTTGCGCGCTTCGCTGGCTCGAAGCGAGCGTTCGGCGACGCGCATCTCGGTCACGTCCCGAAAGATCAGCACCACCCCAAGCAGTGTCCCGTCGGCAGCGCGAATCGGTGCCGCGCTATCGTCAATCGGTCGTTCGGTGCCGTCCTTTGCAATAAGCAACGTATGGTTTGCAAGCGCCACGATGCGACCGTGTTCCAGAACTTTCGCGACCGGGCTTTCAACCGCCTTGCGGGTTTCCTCGTTGACTATCTGAAATACGTCTTCAAGCGGAAGCCCACCGGCGTCGCGCTGCTTCCACCCCGTTAACGCCTCGGCGATCGGATTCAGCGACGTCACACGGCCTTCGGTATCGGTAACGACGACACCGTCGCCTATGCTCAATAACGTCACTTGTAAGGTTTCGCGACGCAATTCGGCGCGGTTCAGGGCCTCGTCTTTCGCCTCACCAAACATGGCGAAAACGCCTGTGACAATGAAGTATCCAACCCAGTCCTCCCACTGCGCTAGCACAATCTGGCGTAGAGAAGGGTCCGGACTACTCGGCACGAAGAAGGCAAACGCGGAGCCGAACCCCAAGGCGGTTGCCAGCAGCGCCGGCCGTAGCCCGCCGTACCAGGCGGTGACAGCTACGGCGATATAGAAGGTCAGAAATGGCAAATGGTCAGCAAGTAACGGCCCAAGCAGCCAACGAACGACTGCGGCGACCGCTACTGCGCCTACCGCGAAGAGGTACAAGTTGCGAGAAGACAGGGAAGCGGCGCCCGCCGTTGTTCTTGCCATCGTTGATCGTACCGCGACGTCGCTCACATCCAACTACGCACACATGCGATGAGAGGTGCTCCAAACACGCGGTTGGCGCCGAATCTGTACTTTCTAGCGATACAGCAGCTGGCACCGCCTGCAAAAAAAGCTGCGCCGCTGGCTTCGTCCCAGGTGCTGGCGATACTGCAGTGGAATCTCGCAACGAGGACAGATCTTTTTGGCGTGTGCCAGCCAATGCTTTCTCAGGACGAACGCTTTTTTCCAGTGATAAAAGTCGAAGCTGTATTCCCGCGCTTGCTTGATCAATTCGCCCAGCTTGCGCGGCGGCAATGCGCCGATCGTGCTCTCCGGATGAACACGGATCCGAAACAGCACTTCGTTCTTGATAATGTTGCCAACGCCGGAGAAAATGGTTTGATCAAGTAGCGCATCGCAGACCAGCGTCTCTGGCTGTGCTTGCAGCTTCCGGCGTGCTGCACGCGGATTCCAGACGTCGGACATCACGTCGGCCTGCCAGTCGTATACGTCGTCCAAATCCCCCTCGACGTATCGCAAAGCACACGAGTAGAAATTTAACTCGCCGTTGTCGAACTTCAAGCTAAGCCGCGGGGGCCTGTCCTTGCGCTGATTGATGCAGTAGCTGCCGAACATCAACAGATGCACGCGCGCCGTGAACTTTGGGAAACATATGAGAAAGTGCTTGCCCCAGGTGCGAAAGGTTACGCGCCTGTCCTGCATGCGCTGCAGGTCGAGCTTGCTGTTGCCAGTGGCGCGGAGCACTTTGCGCCGCGCAAACACCGCGGCCTCCTCGCGCAGAATCGCGATCGACGGACCTTCAGGCATCCGTCAACGCTCGTACACGACAAATGCGTAACCAAATGGCCGGTCGCTTGTCGGCGCATGGTGGTCGCGGCTGGTTTCACGCCACCCATGATCGAGCGGCGGCATTTTCGTGTCGCCGTCAAAATCTGCGTCAATTTCGGTCAGCATGATGCGGTGCGCTCGCGGCATGGCGCCGGCATAAAGCTGGGCGCCTCCGATGACGAATACCTCGGTGCCGCCGGCAAGCGCAAGCGCTTCGTCGAGACTGCCAGCGACTTCAGCGTCCGGTGCTGCGAAGGATCGATCGCGTGTAACGATGATGTTGCGCCGGCCTGGCAGCGCCCGACCGATCGACTCCCACGTCTTGCGCCCCATCACGATCGGATGGCCCATGGTCATCTTCTTGAAATACGCCTGCTCGCCGGGAATTTTCCAAGGTATTTGATTGTTGCGGCCGATCACGCCGTTGCGTGCGCGTGCAGCGATCAATGTGATGCTCGGAGCAGTCACACCGCGACCGCGGCCTTGATGTGCGGGTGCGGGTCGTACGCCTCAATCTCGAAGTCCTCATAGCGATAGTCGAACAGCGACTGCGGTTTGCGCTTGATCACAAGCTGCGGATACGGCCGCGGCGTGCGAGACAGTTGCTCGCGCACTTGATCGAAGTGATTGCCGTAAATGTGGCAATCGCCGCCGGTCCACACGAAATCGCCGACATCGAGATTGCACTGCTGCGCCACCATATGTGTCAACAGTGCATAGCTCGCGATGTTGAATGGAACGCCAATGAAGATGTCGCAGCTGCGTTGGTACAACTGGCAAGAAAGCTTGCCATTGGCTACATAGAACTGAAACAGCAAGTGGCACGGTGGCAACGCCATCTTCGGAATGTCGCCGACATTCCACGCCGAGACGATCAGGCGCCGAGAATCCGGGTTCTGTTTAATCTCGCGCAACACCTGCGAGATCTGATCGATGGCTGATCCGTCAGGCGCCGGCCACGAACGCCACTGCGCGCCATATACCGGGCCTAGCTCACCGTCTGCGCGTGCCCACTCGTCCCAAATGGTGACGCCGTTTTCGCGCAGATACTGCACGTTGCTCGACCCCTGCAGAAACCACAGCAACTCATAGATGATCGAGCGCAAGTGCAGTTTCTTGGTCGTGACCAACGGAAACCCCTGCTGCAGATCGAATCGCATCTGGTAGCCGAACCACGAGCGCGTCCCCGTGCCGGTGCGATCGGTCTTCGCTACGCCGCGCTCGAACACGTGGCGCATGAAATCTTCGTACTGACGCATTTCTCAATTCTACTGATGCATCAAACAGCGAACTGCAGAGCCGCGAGCCGCGCGTACAGGCCGTCGGTGTTCACCAGCTGATCGTGGCGGCCGACTTCGACAATGCGGCCATGGTCGAGCACAACGATGCGGTCGGCGCGTTGCACAGTGGCGAGCCGGTGTGCGATCACCAGCGTCGTGCGACCCGACATGGCTGCCTGTAATGCGCGCTGCACGATTTGCTCGCTCTCGGCGTCAAGCGCGCTGGTGGCTTCGTCGAGCAGCAGCAACGGCGCGTTCTTCAACATTGCGCGCGCTATCGAGATGCGCTGCCGCTGACCGCCGGACAACCGTACGCCGCGCTCGCCGAGGAAGCTGCGGTAGCCCTCGGGCAACGCGCGAATGAAGTCGTGAGCTAATGCCGATCGTGCGGCAGCAATGACTTCCTCATCGCTGGCCGACGGCCTGCCATAGCGGATGTTGTCCATTGCATCGGCCGAAAAGATCACCGCGTCCTGAGGGACCAATGCGATGCGCGCGCGCAAGTCATCGAGACGAGCGTTGGTCAACTCGACGCCGTCGAACCGGATCGCGCCTTCAGCAACATCGTAAAAGCGCAGCAAC
>DATLOA010000255.1:0-8544 GCA_035536515.1 Burkholderiaceae bacterium
AGACTGCGGTGGCGATTCATGCGCCTTTGTCGTGTCGCATCGTCGAAGCGAATTCTTCTGCGGTCGATAACATTCACCTGATCATCACGGACCCTTACGGCGCCGGTTGGTTGTTCAGCGTCGAACCGACGGCTTTGGAGGACGAGCGCGCGACGTTGATGGACGTCGAGACGTATCGCGCATGGCTGCAGCCGCGTTTGGCCGAAAAACTGGTGCCGCCCATTGACGATTTTTACACCGAAGATTTCGATATCGACCCGAACCGTGGCTACTGAGCAAGGCGCAGCGCCTGCTGACAAGCTGGTGATCGTTCTGTGGTCGGCGGGCCCCGATTGCCCTGCATTGGCCGCCGCTCCGTTCGTGTACGCGCTCGCGTCGCGCGCACTCGAAGTCGAGGTTGATATGCACTTCACGGCGAGCACCGTGCGCTGGCTATTGCCCGGCGTGGCAGACGCCGCACACACCGATGCCGACTGCACCAAAACCGTTGGCGATTTCATTCGCGAAGTCAAAGCTGCAGGCGTGAAGCTTTACGCGTGCGGCATGGCGCTGCACGAGCATGCGCGTGGCGAAGCGCTGATCGCCGAGTGCGACGGCCACGCTGGCGCGGCTACTGTGGTCTCCGAAACGATGAACCCCAAAGCGCGGACGCTGGTCTTTTGAGTTTTGAGCTAATCCATCGTTCGGTTTCGTGTCGTCCGTCAGGACGATCAAATGCAGTCGCTAGCGCGCCGATGTTCAATTCATGACGCAGCAAACGGAGGCGGGCATGCCAGAGGATGTGAAAGGACCGGATTCGGGCGACGATCTGAACGTGCTGGCGGGCGTCGTGGCGCTCGTGTCAGTGGCGCTGATGGCTACGGCGCTGTGGACTTAGCGCGCGACGATCAATCTCGATTGGCAACGATTCCCTCATCAACCTGCAGCGCACCGCTGGCCGCGAGTTCCTCAACGCGGCTTGCAATGAACTCGGCGAATGGCAGCTGAAAGTAGCGCTTGTTAATGATTTGGGCGTAGGCCCAGGCACTGCAGCGCTCAACAAGCTTATCCAGCGCGACCTGCCGCACGATCATCAGATGGAACTTAATCAGCGTTCTGATCGCGCTACGCGCGTTGCGCTCGGGGCTGGCTTCGAGCGCCTTTAAGCGTGCGAAGGCACGTGCGAGCGCCGAGCTCACGTCGGTAAAAGGCGCGCCGTGGCCGGGGACGACCCATTGCGGCTGCAGCTTCTCGATCAGCACGAGAATCGCACGCTGCTCCGTAAACCCTGCTTCACCCTCAATTTCGGGAAAGATCACGCCAAAGCCGTGCTCCCACAACGCATCCGCGGAAATGAGCACGCGGTGGTCGGCGTTCCACAGGACGATTGAGTGCGGATCGTGTCCCGGCGATTCGAACGCTTGCCACTCGGTGCCGCCCATGACCCACCTCGCACCGGGACGGACGATTGCATCGAAACTGAACCGATCACACGCCTGACCGCACGCTGAAAAGCCGAGCATCCCTTCGTCCCAGCGTTCGACCGCGTCGGCGTGCCCGGGTGGAATCGCGATCGTCGCCCCTAATTCGCGGCGCAGCAGCGCGTTGCCGCCGCAGTGATCCGAATGCAGATGCGTGTTGATAATGCGCGCCAGCTTTCTGTTGCCAAGCGCGTGGCGCACCAACTGCAGCGTTTGTTCGCCATGCGTGACGTAACCGGTGTCGACCAGCGTCGCCTGATCGTCGTCAAATAGCAGGACGTTGTTCGACGAAACCCAGCCGCGCTCGAGCACGCGCATCGAAGGCAAGGTCGGAGCAGTGATAGCGGGGACCGCAGTCACTTCGTGCGCCGTTCGGGAAGCTGCCGCCACACCGCGCGCTTTTCATCATCGTTCATCTGCGCCCAGCGCGCGATCTCGTCGATCGAGCGCAGACAACCTTCGCACCAGCCGCTGCTCGCGTCCATCGTGCAAACCGAAATGCATGGCGAGGGTACCGGCGAGCCGGCCTGCCAAGAATGCGCGACGTTCAAGCCGTCGCGCTTCGTTTCGATTGCAGCCTCTGATTGAAGCGCGCCGCATCGATGATGACGCGCTCGTGCGTGCCCTCGGAAATCAGGTCATGCCCGTCGTGCGCGTGCGCTTGAAACGTGACCTTGCGGCCGTCAACACTGAGCACTTCGCAGTGAACGCGGATCGTCAAGCCTGGCGGTGTGGCGGCCAGGTGCGAAAAATTAACGTGCGTGCCGACCGATTGCTCGCGCGGCCAATCAAGAAACGGCTTGATTGCTAACTGACAGACGCCTTCCAGCAGGCCGATCAGATATCCGGTGGCGAACACTTCCGGCATTTCGCCGAACTCGGTCCATTCGGGATACAGGCGCGGCACGGTCTTGCTGTCCAGGACCGTGTAGTCGAAGTCGAGTTGAATGCCTGCCTTCAAATCAGGTGACATGGCTGAATGGGGATCGGTGAATCGTCGAAAAGCTAGGCGGCGAGCTTTGCGGTGACCGCGTTGCCAGCGCGCGAGTGCGCCTTGCGATCGAGAATGCCGCTGATCCACTGCCCGGCTGCTACCGCTTTGGCGAAGTCGATACCGGTGTCGATGCCGAGGCCGTTGAGCAGGTACAGAACGTCTTCTGTGGCGACGTTGCCGGTTGCGCCTTTCGCATACGGACAGCCGCCAAGGCCAGCGATGCTCGAATCGAAGCTCGCGATGCCGAGCTCGAGGCAGGCGTACACGTTGGCTGCAGCCATGCCGTAGGTGTCGTGAAAATGACCGCTAACGCCATCGAGCTCGTAGACGGCGAGCACCGCGTCCATCACTCGCTTGGTCTTCTCCGGCGTGCCGGTGCCAATCGTGTCGGCAACACCGACGTGCTGTACGCCGATCTCTTTCATTCGCCGCGCGACGTGCGCGACTGCACCCGGGTCGACCTCGCCCTGGTAGGGGCAACCCAGTGCGCATGAAATCGCCCCGCGGATGCGGATGCCGTGCTGCTGCGCCTGTGCGGTGACGGGACGAAAGCGTTCGATCGACTCGTCGATCGAACAGTTGATGTTCTTCTGCGAAAACGCCTCGCTGGCAGCGGCGAACACCACAATCTCATCCGCTTTTGCGGCGATCGCACCGTCCATGCCTTTCGCATTCGGCACCAGCACCGAGTACGTGACGCCCGGCTTGCGCCGAATGCGCGCCATCACGTCAGCCGCGTCGCCCATCTGCGGAACCCATTTTGGCGAAACGAACGACGTGACTTCGATGTTGGCAAAGCCGGCGTCAGTGAGACGATCGACCAGCTCGATTTTGACGTCGGCCGGGATCATCTGCTTTTCATTCTGCAGCCCGTCGCGCGGACCGACGTCGACGATATGAACGCGATGCGGCAAAGTGGGCACTTTAGCCTCCGAGTGAAGGGGTAATGTTAGCGCCGCTCGGTGGCGACACACGCACGCGGTTTGCTTGAGCATCGATGCCAACTTGAAGGAGCGCAGATGAAAGCAGCGAAGGCAGAAAAGATTCCGCACAACGCACTGGTGGTGGTGGCAGACGGCGCGGGCGCGCGATTCTTTCGCAATTCGAGCCGGGACGACAAAATTTCTCTGTCGGCACAAGGCGAGCTCCAGCCTGCCAATCTTCTCGACACAGGTGCGTCGGGAGCGCGCCCTTCGGATTCATCTCCGCGTGAGACCAATGAGGCAACGTTCGCTAAGCAGCTCGCAGGCGAGCTTTACCGCCGCGCCCACAGCGGCGACTTCGCGGCGTTGGTTCTGATCGCCGACCCGCAAACTCTGGGCCAGATTCGCCCCACGCTGCATAAAGAAGTTCAGGACCGATTGGTATCCGAGATCGGCAAGACCTTTACCAACGCATCCCTCGCAGATATCGAGAAAGCGCTTACTTAGATCTACGCTGCCGAATTGCTTTCAAGGCGCATCCCCCGCGCACCGTAAAGCTATGATTGCTGACGCTTCGTTGCGATCGCGGATGCAATCGTGCCTACATTGCTAGAACCGGTCAGCCGGCCACCCGTTCCTAGAACACCCGGATCGCAACTTGCGGCGCTGGTCACGTTTATTGTAGTGACCGGCATTTTGTATTTCGGTCGTGATGTCCTGATTCCGCTGGCGTTATCGGTGCTGCTGACTTTCTTGCTGGCGCCGGGCGTACGGTGGCTCGAGCGCCGGCGTTTTCCGCGCCCGCTGGCGACGACGGTGATGGTGGGTTTGTCGTGCTGCGTTATTGCGGGACTTGTCTGGGTATCGGTGGTGCAGTTTCTGAGCTTCGCCGCCAGCCTGCCCGAATACAAGGAAAACATCCAAAGCAAGGTCGCACTGTTGCGATCGGATCCGCAAAGCAGCCTCAGCAAAGCGCGGCGTACGATCGACGAGATCGGCACCGAGATTGCAAAGCAGGACGCCGCCGCAGCTACGACGACGGCACCACGAGGCTCGTCGCGCGCGCCCCGTCTGCCAGCGCAGCCGGATCGACCCGTGCCGGTGACGATCGAAGAAGCGCCGCTGACGCCGTTTGAGATCATGCGCGAGCTAGTTGCGCCGCTGCTCGTGCCGCTGACGGTGGCCGGAGCGGTGATTCTGTTTACTTTTATCATGCTGCTGCGGCGTGAAGACTTGCGCGATCGCATGATTCGGCTGGTCGGTCACGGTCAGCTCAACGTCACCACGCAGGTCTTCGAAGAGGCGGCTAATCGAGTCAGCCGCTACCTGCGCGTGCAGCTGATCGTCAACATCAGCTACGGACTGCCGGTCGGCATTGCGTTGTACTTGATCGGAATACCGAACGCGGCACTATGGGGGGTCTTGGCAACTGCACTGCGGTTCGTTCCGTATCTCGGGGCGTGGATCGCGGCCGCCCTGCCCATCGCGCTTGCGTTTGCGATATCGGAAGACTGGTCACTGGTCGTTTGGACCGTAGCCGTATTCGTCGTCCTCGAATTGATCAGCAACAATATCGTCGAGCCGTGGGCGTACGGCGCAAGTACCGGACTGTCGGCGCTGGCGGTGATTGTCGCTGCGATTTTCTGGACGTGGCTCTGGGGCGCGGTAGGTTTGCTGCTCGCGGTTCCGCTGACGGTGTGCCTCGTGGTTGTTGGACGCTACATCCCGCAGTTTGCGTTCTTGAGCATCATGCTCGGCGATCAACCGGTCCTTGCGCTGCAGGACCGTATCTATCAACGGCTGCTTGCACGCGATCAGGAAGAGGCCGTCGATCTTGCTGAGAACTACGTTGCCGAAAATGGACTCGATCCGTTGTATGAAAACGTGTTGATTCCGGTGCTGGAACTGGCTGAGCTCGATCGGCACAATGATGCGTTGTCGGAAGAGCGCACGCGATTCGTTTTTGACAGTACGCGCACTCTGGTAGAGGACCTGTCCGATCGACCGGCGGCGGATTCGCCCGAGTCGGAAGCGAAGAACGCTCGGGAGGCACAGTCGTTAGAAGGGCCTATTACGGCGTGCATCGTTCCCGCGCGCGACGAAGCTGACGAGATCGTTGGTGCCATGCTCCGGCGATGTTTGGCGCGCCGCAAGGTTTCGGCGGAACTGCTGACGACCGACGTGCTTAAAAGCGAGGTGACGGAGCGTGTGGCGGAGCTGGCACCGCACGTGCTGTACGTCTCCGCCCTGCCGCCCGCCGCTGTGCTGCACGCTTCGTATCTGTGCAAGCGCCTGCGTCCGCGCTTTCCGGATTTGAAGATCGTGGTGGCGGTTTGGCACGCTGAGGGCGATTTGGAAAAAGGGCGCGCCCGGTTGCTCGCGGCTGGCGCATCCGAAGTTGTCGTGACACTCAAGGATTCGATCGAGAAGCTGCCGCCGGCGGCGCTGGTCACCGCAATGCAGGCCCCGGAGGTTCAGCCCGATGCTGCTGCTTCAAACCGTATCAGCTCCGCGCCTTCGGCGACCTGATCGCCGAGGGCGTATAGCACCTCGCTCACGATGCCGTTTGATGGCGCGACGATCGTGTGTTCCATTTTCATTGCCTCCATTACGAGCAGTGGTGTGCCGCGCTCAACATGCGCACCCGCCGCCGCATGGATCGCGATCAGCTTGCCTGGCATCGGGGCGGTAAGTTGGCCCGTCTGAGCCTCGGCACCGGCTGACTGCGCAATGATGTCAGCCAGTGCGAGCACCCGATGCCGGCCGTCATAAAACACATGCAATTCGTCCGCGGAGCGCACGACGTCTGCGGTCAACGTGTGCTCGCCAAAACGGATCGACATTGCGGAGGAGCCTGCCGCGACTATCGCCAACGGCGATTCAGCTCCTTCGTAGTGAAACACATAGCCGTCGCGCGCGTACTCGACCACGACGTCGTGCACGGTGGCGCCGAAGATCAGCGTGATCGTGCGCCGGTACGTGGTGTTCAAGCGCCAGCCGTGCGCCGATTCCCATGGATCGGCCCGAGCGTCACGCGCCTCGTCTGCGAGCACGCGCGCGCATGCGAGGGCAAGCGTCTTGTCTGAAATCGAGCCGCCGTCCGCTTCAGGGAACAGCCGCGCGCGCTCCTGCTCGATCAGGCCAGTATGCACGTCGCCACGCGCGAAGGCGTCGTTGACGACGAGTCGCGATAAAAAATCAACGTTGTTTGCAACGCCGACGATATGAAAGTCGGCCAACGCCGCCTGCATTCGGGCTAGCGCATGCGTACGATCCTCTCCCCATACGATCAGCTTCGCAATCATCGGGTCGTAGTACGGCGTGATCGTGTCCCCTGCGCGCACACCGGCATCGACGCGCACCGGAGCCGGATCATGGAAGCCGTTGTCATCATGATTGCGTCGGAACTCGACGGCACCGGGTTGCGCCAGATGCAAAATGCGCCCCGTCGCCGGCAAGAATCCCTTATCTGGATTCTCTGCATATAAACGCGCTTCGACAGCGTGGCCGTTAATCGCAGGCGGCTGATCGGCGTGCAGGTTGCTTAACTCTTCACCGTCAGCTACCCGCAGCTGCCATTCGACCAGGTCAAAGCCCGTAATCATTTCTGTCACCGGGTGCTCGACCTGAAGCCGCGTGTTCATCTCCATGAAAAAAAACTCGCCGGCGGGATCGGCAATGAACTCGACTGTGCCGGCGCCTTCGTAGCCGACGGCTTTGGCCGCCGCCACGGCCGCTTCGCCCATCGCACGCCGGCGAGCGGCGGTCATGCCGGGTGCGGGCGCTTCTTCGATGATTTTCTGATGACGGCGCTGCACTGAGCAGTCGCGCTCGAACAGGCTGACGGCGCTGCCGTGGCGATCAGCGAATACCTGTATTTCGATGTGTCGCGGCCTTTGCACATACCTTTCGATAAGAACGTGATCGTCGCCGAACGACGCCTTCGATTCGCGCTGGCATGAGGCGAGTGCTGCAATGAACTCGTCGCGCTGCGTCACGACGCGCATGCCTTTGCCGCCGCCGCCCGCACTCGCTTTGATGAGTACCGGATAGCCGATGCGATCGGCCTCCCTCAGCAGCAGATCGTGCTGCTGATGATCGCCGTGATACCCGGGCACCAGCGGCACCTTGGCACGCTCCATCAGCTTCTTGGCTTCGCTCTTGCTGCCCATCGCGCGAATGGCCGATGGCGGCGGGCCGATGAACGCGACGCCCGCGTCGGCGAGTGTTTGCGCAAACGCCTCGTTCTCCGAAAGAAAGCCGTAGCCAGGATGCACGGCATCCGCACCCGTCGAGCGCACCGCCGCGACGATTCGATCGCTGCGCAAATAACTGTCGCTCGCAGCCGCTGGACCGATCCGCACCGCTTCGTCGGCCATCGCGACGTGGCGGCTGTTGGCGTCAGCGTCGGAGTACACCGCAACCGTGCGAATCCCCATCCGCCGCGCGGTGGTCATCACGCGGCACGCAATCTCGCCCCGGTTAGCGACCAGTAGTTTGCTGAACATTCGGATTCGGTGCGGTAGCAAACAATCTGCGCACGACACGCGCAATGAAGCGTACGAGCTTAGGCAGCAACCAGATCGAAAGCAGCAACAGCACAATCACGATGCCGAGTGCAACGAACGGATAACTGAGGACGAGCCACATCAGGCCCGCGATGCCGACGTCCTCCGCGACCGACAAGCCGATGTTGGAGAACGGCTCTGGAGAAGTGTTGGCGGCGGCGCGCGTGCCTGCCTTCGTGAAGTGACTGGTCGCAGCGAGTGAACCGCCCATGATCGCGGCAACCGTGGTCCATGCCGCGTTATCCATCCCGCCAAACACGCCGGCTGCCAGCGCGGCACCGGCGGGAATGCGGACAAAGGTTTGAATCGCGTCCCATACGGTATCGACGCCCGGAATCTTGTCGGCAACAAACTCGACTGCGAACATCGCGCCGGACGCGGCGAGCACCCACGGATGCTGCAGGATCGCGAGACCGCCGGGCAGCTCGACCCAGCCCGCGTAGCCAACCAGACCGGTAATCAGCAGCACCGCGTACAGGCGGATGCCGCTGGCAAAGCCGAGTACCGCAGCGAGTGCGATCAATTGCGGGATATCGAAGGTGGGCATGCCTACTCGGGTTCGCTCTCAGCCATCGCTTCGTAGTCGACCACCCATTGTG
>DATLOA010000256.1:0-5254 GCA_035536515.1 Burkholderiaceae bacterium
TCGAAGCCATACACCACGGTGTAGACCCGCGTGTACCCGGAGTCAGCGAGCAAATTGGCGGCGCGCGAGCTGCGCTCGCCGGCGCGGCAGATCAGCACCACCGGATCACTCTTGCTCAAACTCTTGGCCTGCAGGCGCCGCCCAACTTCGGGAACAAAGTCGCTAAACGGTTCGAGTTTGTAGAAGCCGCGCGTCTCGTCCCAGTCGGTCATGAATTCCTGAAACTCGACATACGGGACAAGTGCATCGACCGGCGTCGCCATCCCCATGAACTGTGCTTCCGCGCGCGTACGCACGTCGATGAACAGCACCTTTGCCTTCTGCGCGCGTACAAACTGATGCGCCTGCACCGGCGACAGATACAACCCCTGCTGCGTGCGCATTTCCTCCGGCACTTTCGACGCATCGAGCTTCTGCGCGGCGGCACCGAATGAAACGGCAGCTAGCAGCGCAAACAGCGCACGGGCGATTGGCGACCTGAACGACGTCATCTCAAGGGTGTGTGAAAGCGGTTAACCATCTTAGACACACGACCGCGGCATGACTGAGCGACTCGGCATATGTATATGCACGCCCTGCCACAGCGTCGGGTATCGTCGCCTCGTATATGAGCAACGCGTCGTCGTCGAGACTGTTCTCGTATTTGCTGCTGACGGCGTCGATGACGTTAGTTGGCACATACGTTGCGCTGTCCAAGCCGCTCGTTGCTGTGATCCCGGTGTTCGCTCTCGCGTTTCTGCGGTTTGCGATCGCTTCCGTCGCAATGCTGCCATGGACGTTTCGCGCGGAGGGCGAGGCGCCGCTGACGCGTACTGAGCAATGGCTCTTCTTTCTGCTTTCTTTCTTCGGAAATTTCCTGTTTTCAATCTGCATGTTGAGCGGCATCGCATTGACGACGGCGACCGCTGCTGGCGTCACGCTCGCCACCTTGCCGGCAATCGTGGCATTGCTGTCGCGCTGGTTCCTGCGCGAAACGCTGACGCTGCGGGTATGGATTGCGATCGCGCTTGCGGTCGCCGGCATCGCGTTGCTGCAGGTGGCGAAGACCACCGAAGCCGGGCCCGCCGCCGCCGCGGCTAACACGCTGCTCGGCAACCTGCTGCTGTTTGGCGCCGTCATATGCGAGGCGATTTACGTCATCATCTCGAAGCGCCTGTCCGCGACCCGCTCGCCGCTGCGCGTTTCGGCGCTGATCAATCTGCTCGGATTGCTACTAATCGCGCCTCTTGGACTCTGGCAGCTGGCATCGTTCGACGCCGGCTCATTGACTGCGAGTCTGTGGCTGCTGCTGATTTTTTACTCACTCGCAGCGAGCTTGTTCGCTGTTTGGATGTGGGTCGCCGGTCTCAAGCGCGTCGCTGCCAGTCACGCCGGCGTGTTCACGGTGGCTTTGCCCATTGCCGCAACGCTGGTCGGAATATTTTTTCTCGGCGAGACGTTCACGTGGCTGCAAGCCGCGGCGCTGGTGTGTGCCGGTGCAGGAATCTTCCTGATCAGCTCGGCGCGGCATGCCCCTACGCATTAGTTAATCGACGCATGTCTCTGTTAACAGTTCTCGATGCCGAACTCGCATTTGGCCTGCAGCCATTGCTCGACCGTGCGTCGCTGACGGTGAATGGAGGAGACCGCATCGGTTTGATTGGGCGCAACGGCACCGGCAAGAGCTCCTTGCTGAACGCGCTGGCCGGGCGGATCGAGCTCGATGACGGCGAGATAAAGAAGATGGACGGGCTGTCGATCGCGCTGGTCGAACAGGAACCTGTTTTACCGCCAGCGCCGACGCTGCGCGCAAGTCTCGCACTGCGCGGTGGCTTGGATGCGCACGACGCCGTTACGCACGACGATCGCGAGCGCTGGCGCATCGAGGCTCGATTGATCGAGTACATGCATCGCCTCGGGCTCGACGAAGCGTTCGACCCCGCGGGACTTTCCGGAGGTGAACGCAAACGCGGGGCGCTGGCGCTTGCGTTTGCGCTTGCTCCAGATCTGATGCTGCTCGACGAGCCGACCAACCATCTCGACATCGACGGCATTACGCTGCTTGAAGAGCTGCTGGCGAAGCAGACGTTGATCGTCATCACGCACGACCGTGCGTTTCTCGACCGCGTCACCACACGCATCGTCGAGCTCGACCGTGGCCTGCTGCGCTCGTACCCGGGCAACTACAGCGCGTGGGAGACACGGCGCGCGGTCGAGATGGCCGCCGAGCAGACGGCAGCACGCAAGTTCGACAAGTTCTGGCAGCAGGAAGAGGCCTGGATCCGGCGCGGCATCGAAGCACGGCGCACGCGCAACGCGGGACGTGTAGAGCGGCTGGAACAGTTGCGGCGTGCGCGAGCAGCGCGGCGCGAAAACATCGGTCGCGTGAAGCTCGCCGTCGACGCCGGCGAGCGTTCGGGCAAGCTCGTAAGCGAACTGACAGACGTCACGAAGCAGTTCGGCAGCACACTGATCGTCGAACGACTGTCGATGCGGATTTTGCGCGGCGACCGCATTGGACTGATCGGCCGGAATGGCGCCGGCAAGACAACACTGCTGCAATTGATGCTCGGGACGTTGAACCCCGATCAGGGCATGGTGCGTATCGGAACCAAGGTGACCGCGGCTTACTTCGACCAGATGCGCGCGGCGCTAGACCCCGAGAAGACGCTTATTGAAACGATCAGCCCCGGTTCGGACTGGATCGAAATCGGCGGCGAGCGCAAGCACGTGATAACTTACCTTGGCGACTTCCTGTTTCCACCGCAGCGCGCTGAAGCGCCCGTTAAGACGCTGTCGGGAGGCGAGCGCAATCGTCTGCTACTCGCTCGATTGTTCGCACAACCCGCCAATCTGTTGGTGCTCGACGAGCCGACCAACGATCTCGACATCGAATCGCTCGAGCTGCTCGAAGCGACGCTGCACCAGTACGACGGCACATTGCTGCTCGTAAGCCATGATCGTGCCTTTCTGGACAATGTCGTCACGCAAACTCTGGTCGCCGAGGGCAACGGTGTTTGGCGCGAATATGTTGGCGGCTATTCTGACTGGCTGACGCAGCAACCTCGCACCGACCGTGACCCGTCGAAACACCGTGCAGCCAAAGTCGCGTCGATCGCGGCGCCGCGAGTCAAACTCTCATTCAAGGAGCAACTGGCGCTAAAGAATCTGCCCGCAGAAATCGAATTGCTGGAAAACGAGCAGCGAACGCTGAGCGAGCGGATGAGCCGAATCGATTACCACCGCGGGCACGTGACGCAACTCAAGTCCGACCGGCTGCGAATCGAAGAGATCGAACATCAAATCGCCGCGAAATTCGAACAATGGTCGGCGCTCGAAGCGCGGGCGCGCAACGCTTAGGGATCAATGTCCTGAGCAACTGCGTCGGTCGTGCTCCCTCGCCCGCCGCCGTGCTACAACCAACGGCACGATGAGTGCGACGCGTGTTCCCGACACCCACAAGGGGCGCATGACCAAGCGCACCTGGGCCAAGATCGCATTTTCCGCGGTCGTTCTGCTGTTGATCGCGTTCGCGGTCGATATCTTGCTGCTGGTGTTTGCCAGCATCCTGCTGGCGATATTGCTGCGCGCGCTGGCCCAGCCGCTGGCGGCGCGGCTGCGCATTTCTCCGCGCTGGGCCTTGGCCATCGTCGTCGCACTGCTGGCGCTTGCATTCAGCATCATCGGCTGGTCGATCGCACCTGCCATCGGCGAGCAGGTTCGCGAGTTGAAGTCGGCGTTGCCTGCAGCACTGCAACGATTGCAGCAGGAGTTGAGCCGCTTTGTCTGGCTCGAAGTTTTCTTCGATTCAGCACAGGGTGGAGCAGCGGCGCCGCCGCAAGTAGCAAGCAAAGTCACCGGCGCCGTTTCCGGCACGCTATCGGCGCTCGGCAATACAGTCGTCGCAATCGTGATCGCGCTTTACCTGGCGGCCAATCCGCGGCCCTACGTCGAGGGTACCGTCCGGCTGTTCCCGCTTGCGCACCGCGATCGCGCGCGCGAAGTGCTGCTTGCAATGGGCAACACGCTGCGCTGGTGGTTACTGGGCAAAGCGATTTCGATGGCGGTGGTTGGCGCTGCGGTGTTCATCGGGTTGGTCGCGCTTGGTGTGAAAATGGCGGCAGCACTTGCGCTGCTCGCTGCGCTGCTCGATTTCATTCCGAACATCGGTCCGCTGCTGGCGCTGATTCCGGCCGCACTTTTCGCGCTTCTGCAGGGTCCGGCCCAGGTTTTGTACGTCGCGCTGCTGTACGGCGCAATACAAGTCGTCGAAGCGTACGTATTGACCCCACTCATTGAGCGCCGCACGGTCGAGCTTCCGCCTGCGCTGACTTTGGTTGCCCTTCTTGTGGGAGCGCTGTTATTTGGCTGGCTCGGCTTGCTGCTAGCCGCGCCAGCAACCGCCGCACTGCTGGTCATGGTGCAGATGGTCTACGTCGAAGACACGCTTGGCGAGCAAAACGCCCGCTGATCGGGTCCTATTAACAAAGCCTGAAGTTGTCCTCCGCGGCATAAAGCTTGCTTTTCTTACACACTCGCGCTCTTTGATGATCGAACTTCTATCGCTTGTCATCAAAGGCGCCAAAATTTCACAGGGAGAGAACCATGGCAATCAAGACCCCGGAACATCACGAAAGGCTACTCGATCAGGCAATCGCAGAGAGCTTCCCGGCGAGCGACCCTATTTCGCCGGCGTATGAGGCTAGCCTTGAGCCGGTGCTGCTGGAGCAAAATCGGTCGAGCGATCAGTGGAAGCGCCGCTTGCGCAAAGCTACCCCATCGTTGATTGCCCTTGGCAGCGCAGCGGTGGTGGCGCTGATTGCGGTGTACGTTCTACGCGACCGCCGCTCGATGCTGAGCAATTGGCGCGACTCTTTGCCGAGCGACTGGCGTGACTACATTCCCTGGAAGCACTAAGCCGGGTACTGATAATCACGCATCGCATTTGTATGTAGTTCATGAACGCGCTGGGGCACGCGTGGCCTCAACTGGTCGTGCTGGCCGAAGTCGCAGCGGCAATGCTGCTGGGCGGCATGATCGGCTACGAGCGGGAGACCGCCAACAAGCCCGCTGGTTTTCGAACCCACATGATGCTGGCGGGTGCTTGCGCATTGTTAGTAGGCCTCGGCGCATCGATGCTGACGACGTTTTCAGGATTGCACCCCGGCCTGATCAGCGCCGACCCGTTTCGATTGGTTGGGGGTGTTGTGACTGCGCTCGGGTTCATAGGCGCAGGCACCATTTTCCGGCCCGACGGGCAGCGGGTGGAGGGGCT
>DATLOA010000257.1:0-4834 GCA_035536515.1 Burkholderiaceae bacterium
GCGCGGCTGCATACAAACCGCCGCGCGGCTTGCAGACGGCCAGATCGGGTTTGAATTCGGTCATGCCGTCCAGCCGAATCGCCTGCCGAGACGACACAATCGCGCGATCGCCGATCGCTTCACTCAGCAGGCGACAAAGGCGACCGACGGCCCCGTGCTGGCGGCTCCCGCGCGGCGCCAGCTCCACGACGTGGCCCTCGATCAGCTCAACCCGCACATCCGGTGAGAAAACACCAGCGATTTTCATACGGTCAAACTGGTCAACCGTAAGCCGATGTCGTTTGATCTGTACCGCTTCAAGCAAATCCATAATGCAGTCCAATCAGCTTGAGCGATCTTATTTCAACCTCTTGTGCACTATCCATGCCGTCTTTAGGATCCCAATGGCATTCCTGACGCCTAGGAATCGATGAAGTTACTTCAACATGCTGCGCAACATCCACGCCGTCTTTTCATGAACCTGAAGCCTCTGTGTCAAAAGATCAGTCGTCGATTCATCGCCACCCTTGTCGGCCGCTGGTAACACATCACGCGCGGTGCGGGCGACCGCTTCGTGCCCTTTCGTCAGCAATCGCACCATTTCCATCGCTTCGGGCACGCCTTCGGTCTCATCGATCGACGTGAGCTTCGCAAACTGCGTGTTGGTACCTGGGGCCGGATAACCGAGTGAGCGAATGCGCTCAGCGATGTCATCCAGCGCATTCCAGAGCTCGGTGTATTGCTCCATGAACATCAGGTGCAGCGTGTTGAACATCGGACCTTCGACGTTCCAATGAAAGCTATGCGTCTTCAGATATAGACCGTACGTGTCGGCGAGCACGCGGGAAAGCCCCACCGCGATTTTTTCGCGATCTTTGTCCGGAATGCCGATGTCGATAAAGGGCGCGCCGTTGGCACGTGCCTCCATCTTGTTCTTGCGAGCCATCTGATCCTCCTAATTGCCTGTGCAGGCGCGAATGTTATTGACGCAGTGTCGTCGACGCCAATCGACAAATCCAAACGTCGTAATAGCCGCTCTCACTCACCACGTTTCAGTGCGCGCCTCGGGAAGCCGGGTCACACCATTCAAGGCGCACTTCAGCACCGCCTGCCGCAGCGCTTCGATCGCCGCAGCGCGCGTGAATGACTTGCGCCACGCCAATACAACGCGACGATCCGGCGCGGGCGGCTTGAATGGGATGTACGCCAACAGCGAATCGCGCGGCGGTTTGTCCGGAATCGAGGTCATCGGCAACACGGTGACTCCCAGTCCGGAGCCCACCATGTGCCGGATCGTTTCCAGCGACGATCCTTCGAAGGTCTTCTGAATCCCTTCGGCTGAAGACGAGAAACGCGACAACTCCGGACACACTTCGAGTATCTGGTCGCGAAAGCAATGGCCGGTCCCGAGCAGCAACATGGTTTCCTTCTTCAGGTCTTCGCTCAGAATCGTTTTGCGTTTGGACCACGGATGCAAACGTGGAACAGCAACGACGAACGGCTCGTCGTAGACCGGCTGCAGCACGAGGCCTGCTTCAGGCAGCGGCAGCGCCATAATTGCGACGTCGATCTCCCCGTTTTTTAGCAGGTCAATCTGCTTGACGGTGAAGTTTTCGGTCAGCAGCAATGGCATCTGCGGCGCGTCTCTCAACAACTGACGCACTAAAGCGGGCAACAGATATGGCCCGATCGTGTAAATGACGCCCAGTCGCAGCGGACCTGACAGCGGGTCCTTGCCCTGCCGCGCGATCTCCTTGATGCGCCCCGCTTCGTCGAGCGTGCGCTGCGCCTGGCCGACGATGCGCTCTCCGGCCGGCGTCATCGTCACGTCGTTGGTGCGGCGCTCGAAGATTTGCGTTCCCAGCTCTTCTTCGAGTTTCTTGATCGCCACCGACAGTGTGGGCTGGCTGACGAAGCAGGCATCCGCGGCGCGGCCGAAGTGGCGCTCGCGAGCAACGGCAACGACGTAGCGAAGCTCGGTCAGTGTCATGACGTCAGCTCATGCCGTGAGAAATTCGTGCGACGCTGCGTACCAGCGTCTGACGTGTTGTTTCGCCACTGCAGGATTGTCCGCCATCAACTCGGTCGCAGCGGCGCGCGCATGCTCGACCAGCTGCGCGTCGCGCTGCAAGTCGGCAAAGCGCAGCAGCGGCATTCCTGATTGGCGGGCACCGAGGAACTCGCCGGGCCCCCGCATCGTCAAGTCCCGGCGCGCGATCTCGAAGCCGTCGTTCGTCTCATAGATCACTTTCAACCGCTCCCGCGCCGGCTCGGACAGTGGCTCATCGAATAGCAGTATGCAAAAACTTTGATCGCCGCCACGGCCGACCCGGCCGCGCAGCTGGTGCAATTGGGCGAGCCCGAAGCGCTCAGCGTGCTCAACCACCATTAGCGTCGCGTTCGGCACGTCGACGCCGACTTCAATCACCGTCGTGGCGACGAGCACGTCGAGCTCGCGCCGCTCGAAGCGCTGCATGACTTCGGTTTTAGTCGCTGGCGGCAGCTGTCCGTGCAGCAGGCCGATGCGCAGATCAGGCAGCATGTGCGTGATGCGCTCGAATGTTTCGGTGGCCGCAGCAACTTCGATCACCTCGCTCGATTCGATCAGCGGGCATACCCAGTACGACTGCCGGCCAGCCGCGACATCGGCGCGAATCCGCTGCATCACTTCTTCGCGCCGGCGCGCCGAGATTAGCTTTGTGACCACCGGCCTGCGGCCAGGCGGCAGCTCATCGATGACAGACACGTCGAGATCAGCCAGATAGCTCATTGCCAAGGTACGCGGAATCGGAGTTGCAGACAGCATCAGCAGATGCGGCGCGTAGCCGTCGGCGCCACCGCGCAGCGCCAGGCGCTGCGCAACGCCGAAGCGGTGCTGCTCGTCGACGATGGCCAATCCGAGCCGCGTAAATGAAACCGCTTCTTGAATCAATGCGTGCGTTCCGACGATCAATTGCGCCTGCCCACTTGAGACGGATTCCTGCGCTGCGCGCTTGGCGGGGGGCGTCAAGCGTCCGGTCAGCCATTCGATTTTCACGCCGATCGGCGCCAGCCATTCGGCGACTTTGCGGAAATGCTGCTCGGCCAGGATTTCGGTCGGCGCCATCAACGCCGCTTGCAAACCGTTTTCAATCGCGCGCGCGGCGGCCAGCGCCGCGATCACCGTCTTGCCGCTGCCGACGTCACCCTGCAACAAACGATGCATCGGCTGCGCACGCGCGAGATCACCCTCGATCTCGCTCCAGACTCTCGACTGGGCACTGGTCAAGCTGAATGGCAGCTGTGCGCGCAGTTTCGCGCTGATCGTGCCCTTAACTGCATCGCCGTTCGCGAGCGCGTGCGCGCGGCGGTCGGCGCGCGCCTCGCGTGCCGCGCGCAGTGCAAGCTGCTGCGCGAGCAGCTCATCGAACATCAGGCGGCGCCACGCCGGGTCGGTGCGCTGCTGCAGCGCAAGCGCATCGGCATCAGGCGGCGGTCGATGCAGACGCTCGATCGAATCCTTCAGCCCGTCTAGCTGATGACGCATGCGCATCGCGCCGGGCAGCACGTCATCGATATCGACGTCGCGCAGCGCGCGGCCAATTCGCTTGCGCAGCCACGATTGCGGCACGCCTTCAGGCGACGGATAAACAGGTGTCAGCGCCTTCGATAGCGGATCGGCCGCGTCGCACGGACGCACCCTCGGATGAATCATTTCATCGCTCGCTAATCCGCCGCGCACCAAGCCGAAGATGCGAAATCGCCGGCCAACTGCCATCTGCTTGATCTGCGACGAATAGAAGTTGAGGAAGCGCAGCATCAGCTGACCCGACTCGTCGCGCACGGTTACACGCAATTGCCGCTTGCCGCGGAAAACGACGTCGCACGACAGTACTTCGGCTTCGACTTGCGATTCATTGCCGGCCATTAACTCCGCGATCGGCGTAATCCGCGTCTCGTCCTCGTAGCGCAGCGGCAGATGCAAAACAAAATCCCAATCGGATATCAGTCCGGCGCGCGCCAGCCGCGCTGCAATCGTGTTGGCCGGTGCAGCGCTCGTTTCGTCAATGCGAGGTTTGCGGATGGCCAAATCAAAGAACCAGAATCGCTTCGACTTCGAATTGCGCGCCGCGCGGCAAGCTGGCAACACCGACGGTACTGCGCGCCGGATAGGGCTTCGGCACAACCTCGCCCATGATCGCATTGGCCTTTGCAAACTGTCCGAGGTCTGTCAGGAACAGGGTGAACTTCACCGCATTCGCCAGCGACCCGCCACTCGCCTTCGCAACCGCCGCCAGATTCTTGAACGCCTGCCGCACTTGCGCTTCAAAATCCTCACGCAGCTCGCCGGATGCTGGATCAAGTCCAATCTGGCCCGAGGTAAAGACAACCAACCCGGTCTTGACCGCCTGCGAATACGGCCCGATCGCCGATGGTGCGTCGGAAGTGGAAACAATTTCCTTGTTCATACAGTCCTTGATGCGGGCAAGAGCGGCAGTCTAGCGGCGCAACGCTGTGTGTCAGACAATTCGCGGCTCAGGTTCCAGTTCGATGCCAAACCGCGCGCGCACCGCGTCTTGCACCTCGCGCGCGAGCGCGAGGATTTCGGCGCCGGTTGCCTGACCGAGATTCACTAACACCAGCGCTTGCCTTTCGTACACCGCCGCTCGGCCGCGCACTGCTCCCCTCAATCCGCAGGCATCGATCAGCCAGCCCGCGGCAAGTTTGTAGCGGCCGCCGCCGATGTCGTAGCTGACCAGCGACGGATTGCGGTCTATCAGCGCCGTGCGCTGCTCGCGGGATATCACCGGATTCTTGAAAAAGCTCCCGGCGTTGCCGATCCGCGCCGGGTCAGGCAACTTACGCTGCCGAATTG
>DATLOA010000258.1:0-2029 GCA_035536515.1 Burkholderiaceae bacterium
CTCGCTCACGCCGAATTGCCTCAGATCCTGCTGCGGCAAATAAACGCGCCCTTTGTGCCAATCGAGTGCGATGTCTTGCCAGAAATTCGCAAGCTGCAAGGCAGTGCAGATCTCGTCGGAGTGCCGCAGCAGCTTCGCCTCGCTGCGGCGAAAAAGCTGCAGCAGCAAGCGGCCGATCGGATTGGCCGAGCGGCCGCAGTAGTCGAGCAACGATTCAAATGAGGCGTAGCGCACGGTAACGACGTCCTGCGAGAATGCCGACAGCAAGTCGTAAAACAGAGACGGTTGCAATTGATGCTCGCTGATAGCCTGGGCGAGATCCGGCCATTCAGACGCTGCACCGGTCTCGATCGCGCGCAGCTGCACGCGCAAAGCGTCGAGCGCTGTCATTCGTACTTCCGCCGGCGCATCTCCTTCGTCGGCAATGTCGTCTGCGGTACGCGCGAAGCGATAGATCGCCCGCACTGCCGGGCGCAGACGCGCTGGCATCAGCCACGATGCAACCGGAAAGTTCTCGTAGTGGCCAACACGCATGGCGTTGAAGCTATCACAGCTCTTTACGCGTCTGAGCATGTGCGATCGTTCCGCTAGAATCGGCTTCAATTTTCGATCGCGAAAGACATCAAGCTCTGCGCCGCGAAGGTGGCGAAATTGGTAGACGCACCAGGTTTAGGTCCTGACGCCTTCACCGGCGTGGGGGTTCGAGTCCCCCCCTTCGCACCAACGACCCATGATTAAAGATGCAACAGACCATACAGTCTCTTAGTACGCTTGAGCGCCGCGTTGATCTGACCGTTCCAGCAGCGGCGATCGAACAGGAAGTGAAAACGCGGCTTGCGAAACTGGCGCGCGGCATGAAGATGCCGGGATTCCGTCCGGGCAAGGTCCCGATCAAAATGGTCGAGCAAACATACGGCGCGCAGGTGCAGGCCGAGGTGCTGAACGACAAGGTCGGTGAGGCGTTCAATTCGGCGGTGACCGCAGGCAACCTAAAAGTCGCCGGCCAGCCGCGCCTCGAAGCGCGAACGGTGGCAGACGGCGAGGGTGGGCCAGACGCGCTCAACAAGGACCTGACGTTTTCAGCGACTTTCGAGATCTATCCCGAGATCAGGGTGGGCGAGTTGTCCGGCGCGGAAGTGCATCGAGCAACGTGTGCCATCGGCGATGTTGAAATTGATCGCACGCTGCACATCATGCGCAAGCAGCGCGCGACTTTTGAAGAAGCGTCAAGGCCGGCGCAAGATGAAGACGCCGTGACGATCGACTTCAAAGGCACGCATGCCGAGGGCGACAACGCGGGGCAGTTGTTCGAAGGCGGCAGTGCAAGTGACTTCAAGTTCACGCTGGGCGAAGGCCGAATGCTGCCGGAGTTTGAGGCAGCGATACGCGGGACCGCGGCCGGGCAGAGCAAGACGTTCCCGCTGACGTTTCCGGCCGACTACGGCGCACAGGCACTGGCCGGTAAGCCCGTTAACTTCGAAGTGACCGTCAAGCAGGTCCAGCAGCCCGTGTTGCCGCCGATCGACGCCGAGTTTGCGCGTTCGCTTGGCGTGGCGGATGGCGACGTCACAAAGATGCGAACCGAGATCAGAAATAATCTTGGACGCGAAGTAGCGACGCGGCTGAAAGCGCGTACCAAGGATCAGGCAATGGGAGCGCTTCTCCGGTCGAGCACGTTCGAAGTGCCGAAGTCGCTTGTCGAGTCGGAAAAGCAACGGCTGGCGGAGAGCGCTCGCACCGATCTGATCGCGCGCGGCATGGCTGCCAAGGATGCGCCGTTACCGCTCGATTTGTTCGCGCCTGAGGCGGAGCGCCGCGTACGGCTGGGCCTGCTTTTGGGCGAAGTCGTGCGCGCCAATAACCTGCAATCGCGCCCCGATCAAATCCGCAAGCTGGTTGAAGAGATTGCGCAGAGCTATGAAAAGCCGCAGGATGTGATTAACTGGTACTTGTCGGATCGCAAGCGGCTGGCAGAGCTTGAAACCGTTGCGCTCGAGGACAACGTTACGAGCTGGGTGTTACAACGCGC
>DATLOA010000259.1:0-9284 GCA_035536515.1 Burkholderiaceae bacterium
AACGGCGGAGTCGCGTGTTTAGGCTCGCCGATCGACAGGTTGATCGGCGCAAAGTCTTTGGCAGGCGGGATGCCGGCGAACAGTTGCCGCAGCCGCTCGAACGGGTACGGCTGCAGGCGATCGAGATCGGGGTTCAATCCATTACTCGCGGGTAGAGCGGCTCGGCGCTTCGTCGCGCACGTGCACCGGCGGCGCAGGCTTCCAGCCCTTCTTTCGATGCTCGGCGGTGACGGTCGTGAAGATTCCTCCGCGCACGTACCACTTCACAGTCAGGCGCATGAAGCGCGGCGCCAAAGCCTTGACCAGATCGTCCAGGATCGCGTTGGTCACCGCCTCGTGAAACACGCCCTCGCTGCGATACGACCACATGTAAAGCTTCAGACTCTTCAGCTCGACGTTGCGCCTGTCGGGAACGAAGTCGATCACAATGGTCGCGAAATCGGGCTGCCCGGTGAGCGGGCACAGGCAGGTGAACTCCGGGACCTCCATCCGCACCCAGTAATCGCGCTGTGGCGCAGGGTTGGCGAAGGTTTCGAGGACTCTGGATGGACGTGTGGCCATGCGGGATGATGCAGGAAGAACGGAAGAGGCTTGCACGGTATTATAAGAAGGCGCACTGGTAGACACGCCTACACGCATTCGAACTCATTGCGCATCCCCCAATGCGCCGACAACAAACTTTCATCTAACGTGCGCCTTCGGCAGATCAGACTGGCCGGGTTCAAGTCTTTTGTCGATCCGACGCCGATCGACGTTCCCGGCACGCTCGTTGGCGTCGTCGGTCCGAATGGCTGTGGCAAGTCGAACGTGATCGACGCCGTGCGGTGGGTGCTCGGAGAGAGCAAGGCGGCCGAGCTGCGCGGCGAGTCGATGCAGGACGTGATTTTCAACGGCTCGGGCGACCGCAAGCCCGCCGGCCGCGCGAGTGTCGAGCTTGCGTTCGACAACGATGAGGGTCGCATTGGGGGCGCGTGGGCGCAGTACGCCGACATCTCAGTCAAGCGCGTGCTGACGCGCGACGGATCGTCGAGCTACTACATCAACAACCAGAACGTGCGCCGGCGCGACGTGCACGACATGTTCCTCGGCACCGGCCTCGGACCGCGCGCGTACGCGATCATCGGGCAGGGAATGATTTCGCGCATCGTCGAGGCGCGCCCTGAAGAGCTGCGCATTTTCCTGGAAGAAGCGGCCGGTGTATCGAAGTACAAGGAGCGGAGGCGCGAGACCGAGAACCGTCTCGCCGATACGCGCGACAACCTGACACGCGTCGAAGACATTTTGCGGGAGCTCGATGCGCAGATCGGCAAGCTCGAACAGCAAGCCGCAGTGGCACAAACATACCGTTCGCTGCAGGCGACGCACGACGAGCAGCAGCAACTGCTGTGGCTTACGCGTAGGCGCGAAGCGGATGCGGAGCGTGATCGGGTTGCGCGCGACATCGGCAATCGGACCGTTTCGCTCGAGGCTCACGTCGCCGAGTTACGCAGTGCCGAGCGCGCGCTCGAAGATGTTCGAGCCGCGCACTTCGCCGCGAGCGACGCTGTTCACGGCGCGCAGGGCGCGATGTTCGAAGTCAACGCTGAAGTAGCAAAGCTCGAGGCCGAGATACGACTGATCGCTGAGAGCCGCACTCGGCTGTCGGCGCAGATCGAATCCTTGGTTGCGACACGCAACGTTCGGCTGAACGAGCAGGGGGAGCTGCGCCGGCGCGCCGCCGAGCTCGTGCAGGCGATAGCAGATATGGCGCGGCAGCTCGAAGACGCAAAGTCAGTCGTGGCCACGCATGAAGCGAAGCTGCCGCAGCTCGAATTGAATTACCGCACTACGCGCGATGCGGTGACCGCAGCACAGGCTGACGCCGCGCTTGCGGAGCAATCGATCGCAGCGGCCGCCGCCGAGCAGCGCAATGCCGACCGACAGCTCGCTCAGTTGGCGCTAAGGCGCGAGCGCCTGCGCGAAGAGCAGGCGTCGATCGGCTCACCGGATGAAGCACAGCTTGCTGGCTTAAAGGAGAAATTGGTCAGCAACGAAAGTGAAATCGCAGCCGGGGCCGAAGCGCTGCAGCGCGCCGAGTCGAACCTTGATCGGATGACCGAGCAGCGGCAGCAGCGTCTGGACGATCGCGCGCGCCAGATCGAAGCGCTAGCGAAGCTGGAAGCACATCTGCAAGCGCTGCAGCAGGTGCAGGCCAGCGTAGAGGCAAACGCCAGGCTTGATCCGTGGCTGCAAGCGCAAGGACTTGAGGGCTTACCGCGCCTGTTTCGGAAGCTGATCGTTGAGCCCGGATGGGAGACCGCGTTCGAAGCGGTTCTGCGCGAGCGCGTGCAAGGTGTCGAGGTCGGCAAGCTCGACACGATTGGCGGCCTGGCCGCTGACGCGCCACCAGCGCGCGTTGCGTTTTATTCGACCAACGGTGCGGTGGCTCGCGAGCTGCCGCAGTTGCAGGGATTCAGACGGCTTAGCGACCTGGTGCGCACGCATGACGCCGCATTTGCCGCCCTGCTCGCCGACTGGCTCGCGAATGTATTCGTCGCCGATCATCTCGCAGCAGCGCTGGCTGCTCGCGGCGAGCTGCCGCCAGGCGGCCAGTTCATCGTTAAGGAATCGCATCGCGTGTCGCGGCACGACGTGAACTTCTACGCGGCCGACGATCAAGCGTCCGGGTTGCTGGCGCGCCGGCTTGAGATTGAGAATCTCGAGCGCGAGGTACGCGCGCAGCGACTGATCGCTGAACAGGCGACTGCCGCTGTCGCGCGCGCCGAAGCCGAATTGAAAACGTCGGAGCAGGTCCGCGACAACGCTCGCCAGGATGCCGAGCGGCGGCGAGGGCAATTGCACACGTTGCAGCTCGAGTCCGTTCGGTTTGAAGAATTGATCGACCGCGTCCGGCATCGCAGCGGCCAGATCGACAGCGAGCGGCAGGAGTTAGAAGCCAACGAACGCGACGCCCGCACACAGCGCGCGCAAGCCGACGTCCGGTTCGAGCAGCTCGATGCGGAATTGGCGCCGCGCCAGGAGGCGGTCGAGAGTGCGCGGCTGACTTATGAAGAGTCGGATCGCGCGCTGCGCGCTGCTCGCGATGAGCAGCGCGTGCTCGACGCCGCACGCCAGCATTGCGAGTTCGCGCTGAACGCGAACCGCGAGCGTGAAGCAGATCTGGCGCGCGGCGCAGAAGCGGCCGCTGCCGATGCGCAGCGACTCGCCGATGAGATGGCGAGGGCAAATGATGAATTGAAGCGGCTCAACGACGGCGCTGCGCGCGCCGGCCTTGCGGACTGGCTTTCTCGCCGCGCGTCTGCCGAAGAATCGCTGCGCCAGGCTCGCAGCCATCTGGACGACTTTGCTCAGCAGTTGCGCGCCGCAGACGAGAAGCGCATGACGCTCGAGCGCGACGTGCAGCCGCTGCGCGACAAGCTCACGGAATTGCAGTTGAAGGAGCAGGCGGCCCGGCTCGCCGCTGAGCAATTTGCCACGCAACTCGCCGAAGCCGGGGCCGACGAAGGCGCGCTGACCGCGAAGCTCACCAAGCCGCCGCAGAGAGCCGCGGCACTGCAGGCCGAGATTGCACGGCTGGCGCAGGAAATCGAAGCGCTCGGCGCTGTCAATCTCGCGGCGCTCGAAGAACTGACAACCTCGCGCGAGCGAAAAAGCTTCCTCGACGCGCAGTCTGCCGACCTAACCGAAGCTATTACTACACTTGAGGACGCAATCCGCAAGATCGATCGCGAAACGCGGCAGATGTTGCAGCAGACTTTCGACGCTGTGAACGTACAGTTCGGACAATTGTTTCCGAAGCTATTTGGCGGCGGCGAAGCACGGCTGATCATGACCGGCGAAGAGATCCTCGATGCCGGCGTGCAGGTGATGGCGCAGCCACCCGGCAAGCGCAACAGCACAATTCATCTGCTGTCGGGCGGCGAGAAGGCGCTGACTGCGATCGCTTTGGTGTTCGCTTTGTTCAAGCTGAATCCGGCGCCCTTTTGCCTGCTCGACGAGGTCGATGCGCCGCTTGACGACGCTAACACCGAACGCTTCTGCCGGCTCGTCGAGTCGATGACCGACAACACGCAGTTCATGTTCATCACGCACAACAAGATATCGATGGAAATGGCGCAACAGCTGATCGGCGTTACGATGCAGGAGCAGGGCGTTTCACGCATCGTCGCGGTCGATATCGACCAGGCTGTGCGTCTGACTGCAGAAGCGGCGTAGACATGAACAAGCTGCACTGGGTCCTGCTGTCCATTGCAGCGATCCTGCTGATCGCGCTTTATCTGTACGGTAAGTGGCAGGAACGCAGGTCTGCGCGTCTTGGTGAATCGCAAGGCGATCTCGACATTACATCCCTTGATCGTCCGCTGCCGGCGCGCACCGCGTCGGCGCGCAATGCGCCTCCGATTCGAATTGAACCCACGATGGGAATTTCGCCGGGTCCGGATCTGGCCGGTGAAGATTCTGTTGGTGAAAATCCATCGGTGAGCGGATGGACCGAGGACGCGCTGCTCGACGTGATGCTTGAATTGCGCTGCATCAACTCGTTCGACGGGGTCGCCGCCCTCGAAGCGCGCGCGCAGCTCGATCGGCTCGCGCTGCCGCTTCCGATCCACCTCGCCGTTTGGGACAGCAAGGCCGGGCGCTGGAGTCTGCCCGACCGGTTCGGCTTCTATTCGGAGATGCTGATCGCCATGCAGCTGGCAACTCGGCGTTATTCGCTGAACGAGATCGATGCATCACGCTTCGTTGCGACCGTTCAGCAGATCGCGGTGGCGATCGACGCCGATTTCGATCCGCCCGATGTGGCGCGCCTGGTGCAGCAGGCGGCTGCGCTCGATGCACTGTGCGCACGCTTCGACGTGCAAATTACGCTGACGCTGGAAGCGCTGGCGGATCCGTGGAGCCATGCGCAGGTCGATGCTGCGGCGATAGACGCGGGGTTGAGCGGCGTTGAGCGTGAGCGCTGGGAGCGGACCGACGTTGAGCAAACCGGCGAACAGCAAGCGATTGCACTTTCGATGACGTCGCCCGCATCTTTTCCGACGCAACGGCTAACGCTGTCGTTGGATGTCCCCCGCTCATCTTCGAACCCCGCACCAATAGCGGTTTTGTTCGACGTTGCACATCAGCTCGCTGCACGCTTGAACGCGCGCGTCGTCGATGACAACGGAAAGGCGGTCGAGCCCGACGCACAGTCGGTGATCATGGACGAGTTGGAAAAGCTGGTCAGTGACATGCGCACCGCAGGTATTGAGCCTGGCGTGACGCGGGCGCGCCGCCTGTACACGCATTAACAGCCGTATGGCGCGCATGAAGCCGCCGGTCGAGCATGTTCGGCGCCTGCGCGAACAGATTGCACAGGCCGATCACGACTACTACCTGCTTGATCAGCCGACGCTGCCCGACGCCGAATACGACCGCTTGATGCGCGAACTGCACGCGCTAGAAGCGGAGCATCCGGAACTCATTACGCCGGAGTCGCCGACGCAGCGTGTCGGCGGGGCGCCGAGCCGCGAGTTTCGCGAAGTGCGCCACGCCGCGCCGATGCTGTCGCTGAACAATGCATTTGATGAAGCCGATGTGATGGCATTCGATACGCGCGCACGCGACGGGCTGGCGCGCGTGGGCCGCGCGGTGGAGCAGATCGAATACGCATGTGAGCTGAAGTTCGACGGCCTCGCGGTGAATTTGCGCTATGAGCGCGGCGAGCTGGTCCTGGGCGCGACGCGCGGCGACGGCGCGCTGGGCGAGGACGTAACCGCGAACATCCGTACGATTCGCGCGATTCCATTGCGGCTGCCAAAGCGCGCGCCTGAGGTGCTCGAAGTGCGCGGCGAGGTGATGATGTTCAAGCGCGAGTTTGAACGCCTGAACGATCGGCAGCGTTCGAAAGAAGAGCGTGAGTATGCGAATCCGCGAAACGCCGCCGCAGGCGCGCTGCGGCAGCTCGATGCGCGCATCACGGCTGAGCGCTCGCTGCGTTTTTTTGCGTATGGGCTGGGCGAGTTGCAAGGCGCGGCAGAGCCGGTGACACATTCGGTGCTGCTAGATTGGCTCGTGAGCCTGGGCGTGCCGGTCGCACGTGAACGGGCGGTCGTCGATGGCATCGCCGGTTGTCTGAAGTTTTACCAGGCGGTGGGTGAGCGGCGCGCGACGCTGCCCTACGAAATCGACGGCGTTGTTTACCGCATTAACTCGCGCGCCGATCAGCAACTGCTCGGCTACGTGTCGCGCGCGCCCCGGTTTGCGATTGCTCACAAGTTCCCGGCGCAGGAAGTGGTGACGCAGCTCACCGGCATCGAAATCCAGGTCGGCCGCACCGGTGCGTTAACGCCGGTGGCTCGCCTGACTCCGGTGTTCGTCGGCGGTGCAACGGTCACCAACGCCACGTTGCACAACGAAGACGAGATTCGGCGCAAGGACGTTCGCATTGGCGATACCGTCATCGTCAGACGCGCCGGCGATGTTATTCCGGAGATCGTCGCAGTCGTGCCCGAGCGTCGGCCAGGTAATGCAAAGGGTTTCAGGATGCCAGCCCGCTGCCCGGTGTGCGGCTCGCATGTGTTTCGCGAGGAAGGCGAAGCGGTTACACGGTGCACCGGCGGGCTGGTCTGCGGCGCGCAGCGCAAGCAGGCGTTGCTGCATTTTGCAAGCCGCCGCGCGCTCGACATCGACGGGCTCGGCGACAAGATCGTCGATCAACTGGTCGACAGCGGCTTGGTGCGCGCACCGGCCGATTTGTTCAACCTCAAAACTAAAACGCTCGCCGGCCTTGACCGAATGGCCGACAAGTCAGCGGCGAACCTGGTCGCGGCGCTCGCGCGAGCGCGCAGCACCACACTCGAGCGCTTCATCTACGCGCTCGGTATCCGTCACGTCGGCGAGTCGACCGCGCGCGATCTGGCGCGGCATTTCGGCAAGCTAGATCCGATCATCGACGCATCGGAAGATGACCTACTGCAGGTGCCTGATGTCGGGCCTGTAGTCGCCGCGTCGATTGCACGTTTCTTTGCTGAATCACACAACCGCGAAGGGATCCGCGAGCTGCGCGCGGTGGGCGTTCATTGGCCCGAATCCGATCCGGTGCGTAAGCCCGCCGGCGCGCTTGCCGGTAAGACGTTCGTCATCACCGGAACGTTGCCGACGCTGAAGCGCGACGACGCCAAAGAAATGATTGAAGCCGCTGGCGGCAAGGTCTCGGGCTCGGTGTCGAAGAAAACTGATTATGTCGTCGCTGGTGACGATGCCGGTTCGAAGCTGGCCAAAGCGCGCGAGCTCGAGGTGTCTATCATCGACGAAGCGCAATTGCAGAAGATGCTGGGAGATTAGTTTGTACGCGATCATCGGCGGCAGCGGCTTGGCCAAGCTCACCGCGCTGCAAAGTCCGCGGCGGCAGGTGATGCGCACACCCTATGGCGAGCCGTCGGGCGCGCTGACATTCGGCGAATTCGCCGGCGCCGACGTTGTTTTTCTCGCCCGGCATGGATACGGCCACACGCTGTCGCCGCACGAGATCAACTATCGCGCCAACATCTGGGCGCTGAAGGAACTGAAGGTCGAGGGCGTGATTGCGGTGGCCACCGTCGGCGGAATCCGCAGCGACCTTGCGCCGGGCACGCTGGTGCTGCCCGACCAGATCATTGACTACACGTACAGCCGCAAGAGCACGTTCTTCGAAGGCTCTGAGATGCCAGTGATTCACGTCGACTTCACGCAGCCGTATTCGCCAGCGTTGCGCGCAAGATTGGTCGCTGCGGCATCGGTGTGCGGAGAGCGAGTGTTCGATGGCGCCGTTTACGCCTGTACGCAGGGCCCACGACTGGAAACTGCTGCGGAGATTGAGCGCATCGCGCGCGAGGGCGGCGACGTAGTCGGCATGACCGGCATGCCGGAGGCCGTGCTGGCGCGCGAAGCCGGACTCGAATACGCCGCGATCGCCGTGGTGATCAATCACGCGGCCGGCCGCGGCGACAGCGTGCGGGCAATCAAGCTCGACGAGCTGACCGAGGTGATGCATCAAAGCATCGTGCGCGCGGTACGCATTTTAAATTCATTTTTTGAGAAGGCTTCATGATTCACGAGATTCTGCGCATGGGGGATCCACGGCTGCTGCAGGTGTCGCAGCCAGTGCGCGATCCGACCGCACCCGAGCTGACCGCGCTGGTCGACGATATGTTCGAAACGATGCACGCAGCCAACGGGGCGGGATTAGCGGCACCGCAAATCGGTGTGCCACTCCGCCTGGTTATCTTCGGTTACGCCGATCCCGAGGCGCGCAACCCGCGCTATCCAGATGCTGATCCGGTGCCGCAAACGATCCTGCTCAACCCGGTGATCGAGCCGGTCGGTGCCGAGATGGAAGAAGGCTGGGAAGGCTGCCTGTCAGTGCCAGGTTTGCGCGGCGTCGTTCCGCGCCACTCGAAGGTCCGTTACAGCGGCGTCGATCTGCAGGGGCGCCCGATCGATCGCGTCGTTGATGGCTTCCACGCGCGCGTAGTGCAGCACGAATGCGATCATCTCGACGGCATCCTGTATCCGATGCGCGTGCGCGATTTTTCGCGCTTTGGCTACACCGATATCTTATTTCCGGAGATGGCCGACGCGGAAGATTGATGCGATGGAGCAAGCGCATCAAGTAGGTCCCTTTCAATCGCAAGCTGACCCTTGGACGAGTCGAGCTGCGCGCCGGAAATCAGGAACACGTCTTCTGCGCGCTCGCCGAGCGTCAGCACTTTGGCGGTGTGCACCTCCAGTTCGTGGCTCGCGAGCACGCGCGCGATCGAATAGAGCAGCCCCAGCCTATCGGTCGCGACGACTGATAATAGATGGCGCGATCCGCGCTCGTCAGGCTGGAGCTGAACGCTGGGCGAAACCGGAAACTGGCGCGATTGACGTGACTGCCGATACTTCTCGGGCGGCGCGGCCGGCGGTAGCTCGTGCTCTTTCGCGATCCACTCCGCGAGCTCGTGTTCGATCTGGCTCAACAGCTCGCGATAGTGCCGTGCGCGGCCGTGATCGGTCACCAGAAAGGTGTCGAGCGCATAGCCGTGGCGCGTTGTGTGCACGCGCGCGTCCAGAATGCTGAGGTTGCGGCTGTCAAAGTAGCCGCAGACGCGGGCAAACAGGCCTTTTTGATCTTTGACGTAGATCAGGACCTCAGCGCCTTCACCGATGCGTGCCAGGCGCGCACGCACAATCGGCTTCGTACTCTCGACTTTGCTGAACAGCGATCGCGTATGCCACGCGATGTCCTGCGCGCTGTGCCGCAGAAAGTAAACCACATCGAG